>NZ_DAOKZA010000022.1:0-56403 GCF_035325925.1 Azohydromonas sp.
CCACGCGGTGCACCTCGTCGTCGCTGACGAAGGCGCCGTGCACGCGCACCGGCAGCGGCGCGCCCGCCGGCGGCGACAGGTACAGCATGTCGCCCTGGCCGAGCAGCGCCTCCGCCCCCATCTGGTCGAGGATCGTGCGGCTGTCGATCTTGCTCGCCACCTGGAACGCGATGCGCGTCGGGATGTTGGCCTTGATCAGCCCGGTGATCACGTCGACGCTCGGCCGCTGCGTGGCCAGGATCAGGTGGATGCCCGACGCGCGCGCCTTCTGCGCCAGCCGCGCGATCAGCTCCTCGATCTTCTTGCCGACGACCATCATCAGGTCGGCCAGCTCGTCGATGACGACGACGATCTGCGGCAGGCGCTCGAGCGGCTCGGGCGCCTCGGGCGTCAGGCTGAACGGGTTGGGCAGCTTCTCGCCGCGCTCGGCGGCGTCGACGACCTTCTTGTTGAAGCCGGCCAGATTGCGCACGCCGAGCTTGCTCATCAGCTTGTAGCGCCGCTCCATCTCGCCGACGCACCAGTTCAGCGCGTTGGCCGCCTGCTTCATGTCGGTGACCACCGGGCACAGCAGGTGCGGGATGCCCTCGTAGACGCTGAGCTCGAGCATCTTCGGGTCGATCAGGATCAGCCGCACGTCGCGCGCCTCGGCCTTGTACAGCAGGCTGAGGATCATCGCGTTGATGCCCACCGACTTGCCGGCGCCGGTGGTGCCGGCCACCAGGCAGTGCGGCATCTTCGCGAGGTCGGCGACCACCGGCGCACCGACGATGTCCTTGCCCAGTCCGATCGTCAGCTGCGACGCGGCGTCGCCGTACGCCGGCGAGCCGAGGATCTCGGCCAGGCGGATCGTCTGCCGCTTCGCGTTCGGCAGTTCGAGCGCCATCGTCGTCCTGCCGGGGATCGTCTCGACGACGCGGATGCTCACCAGGCTCAGCGAGCGCGCCAGATCCTTCGCCAGGTTCACCACCTGCGCGCCCTTGACGCCGGTGGCCGGCTCGATCTCGTAGCGCGTGATCACCGGGCCCGGCGACGCGGTGACCACGCGCACCTCGACGCCGAAGTCCTTGAGCTTCTTCTCGATCAGCCGGCTGGTCATCTCCAGCGACTCGGGCGTCACCGATTCCTGCCGCGACGGCGCGGCGTCGAGCAGGTCGACCTGCGGCAGCCTGGTGTCGGCCAGCTCGGTGAACAGCGGCTTCTGTCGCTCCTTGATCACGCGCGCCGACTTCGGCACCTCGACCACCGCAGGCTCGATGACCAGCGGCTCGTGCTCGGCGACGTGCTCGCGTTCGGTCTCGACCACCTGCTCGCGCTCGCGCAGCGCGGCCTCGCCCAGTCGGATGTCCTCGGCGCGTTCGCGCCGCTCCTCGCGGCGTTCGCGCAGGCCTTCGAGCCAGGCGCCCAGCTGGTCGGCCAGCCGCAGCCAAGAGAATCGCAGCGCCAGCGCGCTGCCCAGCACCAGCGCGGCGATCCACGTCACCCCCGAGCCGACGAAGCCGAGCCAGGTCATGCTCAGCGGCCCCAGCGTGACGCCGAGCACGCCGCCGGCGTGGCCGGGCAGCGTGGTCTCCCAGTGATACAAGCGCGTCCACTCGAGCGCGCAGCTGGCCGCCAGCAGCAGCGCGGCGCCGCCCCACACCCAGCCGGCACCGGTCCACGGCGCGGCGTCGCCACCGTCGCCGCCGCGCATCGTGCGCGCCAGCGCGCCCAGCCAGGCGCGCGCCGCGACCAGCGGCAGCCACCACACCGACCAGCCGAACAGGAACAGCGCGAAGTCCGACACCCAGGCGCCGACCAGGCCCACCGCATTGCGCACCGGCGCACCGTCGCCCGAGGTGGTGAACGCGGGGTCGCCGGCGTGGTGCGTGGCCAGCGCCAGCACGGCGAGCAGCCAGCCCAGCGCCCCCAGCGACAGCCACAGCTGGCGCCGCCAGCGCGGCGCCGTCACGGCGCCGGCGACGCCGGCGCGCGAGCGCGCCCCCGGCGGCGTCGCCGTCGTCGCCCCTGCGCCGGCTTCGGCGCGCAGCGATCCCAACGGAAAGGTCATGCCGCGGATTGTGGCCCGATTCGGCGGCCGGCCCGCCTGCGCGGGGGGTCAGCCGTCGCTGGCGACCAGCCGCAGCGGCGACCTGCCGCGCACCGCGCCACCGCCGCTGCGCTTGGCGGCGTAGCAGGCGTCGTCGGCGTCGGCCAGCCACTGCGCCGGGTCGTCGTGGCCGGCGCCGAGCTCGGCCACGCCCAGGCTGGCGCCGACGCGCAGCAGCCGTCCCTGCCACGGCAGCGCCAGCGTGCAGATCGCGTAGCGCACCTTGTCGGCCACCACGAGCGCCTGCGCCTGGTCGCAATGCGGCAGCAGCACGGCGAACTCGTCGCCGCCCAGCCGCGCGACGGTGTCGCTGGCGCGCACCACCGCGGCGATCGCCTGCGCCACCGCCACCAGCATGCGGTCGCCGGCGGCGTGACCGGCGCCGTCGTTGATCGGCTTGAACTGGTCGAGGTCGATCATCACGATCGCCGCCGGCCGCACGCTGCCGGCGGCGCCGAACACCTGCGCCAGCGCGCGGTCGAAGCCCTTGCGGTTGGCCACGCCGGTGAGCGCGTCGTGCAGCGCCGCGTGCTCGAGCTGCTGGCGCGAGTGCACCTGCTCGCTGATGTCGCTGACGCTCCAGATCGTGCCGGCCGCCGGCAAACGCGGGTCGACCGGGCGCGCACGCACCTGGGCCCAGAACGCCGTGCCGTCGGCGCGCTGCAGCTGCCACTCGCCGACGTAGGGCTGGCCGCGCGCGAAGGTCGCCGCCACCTGCTGGTCCAGCGCACGCGCATCGCTGTCGCACGGGAAGATGCGCTGCGCCGGCTGGCCGACCAGCTCGTCCTCGAGCCGGCCGACGAGCGCGCAGAACTCGGTGCTGACGATCTCGAAGCGGCGCCGGCGCGTGAACGCCAGCCCCACCGGCGCCGCCGCCATCACCGAGCCGAGCTTGCGCAGCACCTCGGCGTTGAACGACTCCATTTGCGCGCGCTCGGCCCACACGTGGCGCAGCGTGCGCGCGAGCTGCCCGATCTCGCCGTCGGCCCGCGGCCAGTCGCCGTCGTCGTTGCCGTGCAGCAGTGCCGCGGCGCGCCGCTCGAGCACCGCCAGCGGCCGCAGCTGCCAGGCAAGGTAGCCTAGCAGCAGCAGCGCGAGCAGCGCCGCCGCCACGGCACCGTGGCGCAGCGCCTGCGTGCGCGCCGCCTGCAGCGGCGCGAACAGCCGCGCGGTCGGCGTGGCGCGCCACACGTGCCAGCCGGCCTCGCTGTCGCCGGCCATGCCCACGACCTCGCCGTCCTGCCGCCACATTCCGGCGCCGCGCAGCAGCGGGCGGCCGTCGGCGACCCACTGCGCGTGCGCCTGCGCCAGCCGCGGCTCGTCGGCCAGCGTGCCGAGCAGACGCGCCTGCTGCGGGTGCGCGAGGATGCGCCCCTGCCCGTCGGTGACCACGACCAGCTCGCCCGGATCGCCGGGCTCGTCGTCGCGCGAGTCGGCGATGCCGGCCAGCAGGTCGCGGCTGGCCAGTCGCATCGCGCCGCCGACCACGCCGCGCGCCGCGCCGTCGGCGTCGGTCAGTGGATGCGCGAACACGACCATCGGCTCGTCCGACGCGGTGGCGCGCAGCGGCTCGGAGGTCTGCACGAGCTTGCCGGCCAGCGCACGCTGGAAGTACACGCGATGCGCCACCGACCCGCCTTCGTCCGGCCCGCCGGCGCCGTCGTGGCGCAGCACCACGCGCCCGGTGGCGTCGGCGACGAAGACCTGCGAGAACATCGCGCGCAGCACCGTCTTGTGCTCGAGCAACTCGGCCAGGCGCCGCGGGTCGTCGAGGGCCCCGGCGTCGAGCTGCTCGGCGCTGACCGCCAGCGCACGTTGCAGTTCGGCGACGCGCCGGGCGATCACCCCGGCGGTGCGCTGCGCCTCGATCTGCTCGCGCCGGTGCGCCTGGTCGACGATCTGCAGCTCGGCCACCCGGCCCATCTGCCACGACGTCCATGCCATGCCGGCGAACATCACCGCGAGCACGCCGGCGGCGAGGCGCGCCTTCAGCGTGCCGAGCCAGCGCCGCGGGCGCCACGCGGCCAGCCTGGCGCGCCAGCGCGCCAGCAGGCCCGGCGCCGCCTCGTCGCTGACGAACAGGTCGGCGTCCACCGCCTCAGCGTCCGGGACGGATCGTGGCGTGCCCCGGAGCCCGGGCAACGGAATTCGCGGGTGCGGATCGAAGTGACGGCATCGGGCAGCGGTGGCGGGCCCGCGGCGGGGTCCGATGTCGCGCTATCGGCGCCATCGTTGGGGACTTGAGCGTGCGCCGTGGCCGCGCCGGCCGCATGCCGCATCACGCCGCAGCGGCGGGGTCGGCGCACCCGATCGCCCGGCGCGGCGCGCGCCGGCGCCGCGGGCCCTCAGCCGCCGGCGCGGTGCCCGGGAATCGGCGGCAGCGGCAGCCGCACGTCGGCGCACTGCGCGCGGTGGCGCAGCGCGTGGTCCATCAGCAGCAGCGCCAGCAGCGCCTCGGCGATCGGCGCCGCCCGGATGCCGACGCAGGGGTCGTGGCGCCCCAGCGTCTCGAGCGTCGTCGGCCGGCCCTCGCGGTCGATCGACGCCTTCGCAATGCGGATCGAACTCGTCGGCTTGAGCGCCAGGCGCACCACCAGGTCCTGCCCGGTCGAGATGCCGCCGAGCACGCCGCCGGCGTGGTTGCTGGCGAAGCCGTCGGGCATCAGCTCGTCGCCGTGGACGCTGCCGCGCTGGGCGACGACGCCGAAACCGTCGCCGATCTCGACGCCCTTGACCGCGTTGATGCCCATCATCGCGTAGGCGATGTCGGCGTCGAGCTTGTCGTACAGCGGCTCGCCCAGTCCCACCGGCACGTTCGTCGCGCGCACCTCGATGCGCGCGCCGCACGAGTCGCCGGCGCGGCGCAGCGCGTCCATGTGTTCCTCGAGCCGCGGGATCAGCGTGGCGTTCGGTGCGAAGAACGCGTTGTGCGCGATGTGCTCGGTGCCCTCGAACGGGATCTCGATCTCGCCGAGCGCGCTCATCCAGCCGACGATGCCGGTGCCGTGGGTCTCGCGCAGCCACTTGCGCGCCACCGCGCCGGCGGCCACCGTCGGCGCGGTCAGGCGCGCCGAGCTGCGCCCGCCGCCGCGCGGGTCGCGATGGCCGTACTTGCGCCAGTAGGTGTAGTCGGCGTGCCCGGGGCGGAAGGTGTCGAGCAGGTTCGCGTAGTCCTTGCTGCGCTGGTCGGTGTTGCGGATCAGCAGCGCGATCGGCGTGCCGGTGGTCCGTCCCTCGAACACGCCGGACAGGATCTCGACATGGTCGGCCTCCTGGCGCTGCGTCACGTGACGGCTGGTGCCCGGGCGGCGGCGGTCGAGGTCGGGCTGGATGTCGGCCTCGGTCAGCGCCATGCCCGGCGGGCAGCCGTCGATCACGCAGCCGATCGCCGGCCCGTGGCTCTCGCCGAAGTTGGTGACGCGAAGCGCTTCGCCGAGGGTGCTGCCGGGCATGCGGCGATTGTAGGAGCCGGCAGCGCGCGCCGTCAGTCGGCGCCCAGGCGCAGGTTCAGGCCGGTGAGGAACACCGTGTCGTCGCGGTCGACACCCTCGGGCACGCGGCTGCTGTGGCGGTGCTGCAGCCCAACCTGCAGCCCCAGCCGCGCGTTGAGCTGCACCTGCAGCGTGGCGTCGAAGGTCGAGCGCCACTCGCCGCGATCGCTGACGCTCGGGTACGCGGTGAGCTTCTGCGTGAGGCGAACGGCCGAGGTCAGCCGGTGGCTCGATTCTTCGCCGAGCAGCAGCTCGAAGTCGTTCTCGGTGCCGCTGCCGTACCGACTGCGCGTGCCGGCGATGCCGCCGAACAGGTCGAAGGTGGTCGACTCGCTGCGCACCAGCTTGTGGCCGAACCCGGTGGCCGCGGTGACGCGATGCGACAGGTCGGCGAGCCGGTCGCGGCCGAGCTCGCCGAGGCCGAACACGAACACGCGCCGGCTCAGGTCGTGGTCGTAGCGTGCGCCGAGCAGCAGGTGGTCGGCCGTCTTCTCTTCGCCCGCGTCGGTGCGCTGTTCGCCGTACAGCGCGTTGCCGTACAGCGACCACTTGTCCACCGGCGTCGCGCGGTAGGCGTCGAATCGGGTGGCGAACTGGGTCGACTCGGCGTTGCCGCGCGCAACCGACGCCGACAGCGCCGCGCTGCCGCGCCACTGGCCGTCGGTCTTCAACTCGTCGGCCTTGGCCGCGACGCACGCCATGGCTGCACACAGCGCCGTCAGCACGCGGCGCGCAACGCAGGGGGGACGGGACACCTGGGTCATCGGATGCGGTTCCTTTCTCGATCGGCGGGGCCGAAAACGGCAACGGGCCACCATGGCCCGTCCGGACGAGTCTAGGCCGGCGCGCTTGCCGCAGCGCCGTGCGCGGGCATCGCACGACGCGCGCCGACGCGGGCCCGGGCGCCGGCACGGTCTTGACGCGGTTCAAGGCCGCGGGCCCGACGCCCGCCTAGAGTGCGCGGGCCGTGACGCCCCGCCCGCCCGTTTCCCGACCGCCCCGACTCGGCGTCGCGCTGGCGCTGCTCGCGCTCGTCGCGCAGTGGCTGCTGGTCGGCGCCAGCGCGGCACACCAGGCGCGCTGGCTGGCCGGCACCCCGTGGGCGGCGGTGTGCACCACATCGGCCGGCGGCACGGAGCAAGCCACCGCCGGCGCGATCGCGCCGGCGGTCGACGCCTGCGCGGTGTGCGCCGCCGCGGCGCTGCCGCTCGCGCTGGCCGTGGCCACCGTGCACACCGGTGCGGCGCACGCCGCCGCCGCGGCGCCACGCCGCCATGCCGGCGCGGCGCCGCGCGCCGACGCCGCACTGCGTCCGCCGGTGCGCGCGCCGCCGCGCGGCTGAACCCATCCCCTTCCGACTTCGATCGACGGCACCGCCGCGGCGGTGCCGCGAGACGCGCGCCTGCGCAAGGCGCGCCGTCCGACCACGACCTCACGCCATTCAAGACCACCATGCCGTACGAACCCTCCTGGCGCCGCACGACGCCGCGCCATCACCATGTCCCCCGCCGCGACCCGACCCGCCTGCGCCGCCTGTGCCTCGCGCTGTCGGCGCTGCCGGGCCTGGCCGCCGCGCAGGCCGCGCCCGACGGCGCACCGAACACCGTCCTCGTCGAGGCCACCCGCGCCGTCGTCGCCGCGCCGACGAGCCCCGGCGCGGTGCGACTGCAGGCACTGCGCGCCGCCGGCAGCGACACCGCGGCGCTGCTGCGCGACATCCCCGGCGTCGGCCTGCAAGGCGCCGGCGGCGTGTCGGGCCTGCCGTCGATCCACGGGCTGGCCGGCGACCGCGTGCGCGTGCAGGTCGACGGCATGGACCTGATCGCGTCGTGCCCGAACCACATGAACCCCCCGCTGTCGTACCTCGACCCGAGCCAGGTCGCGATGCTCGAGGTGTGGGCTGGCATCGCGCCGGTGAGCGCCGGCGGCGACAGCCTCGGCGGCACGATCGTCGCGCGCACCGCCGAACCGCAGTTCGCACCGGCCGGTGGTGGCGCGCTCGCCAAGGGCGAGGCCGGCGCCTTCGCGCGCAGCAACGGCCGCGCGCGCGGCGGCCACCTGACGGCGACCTACGCCACGGAGTCGCTCAGCGCGCGCTACCACGGCGCGATCGCACGCGCCGGCAACTACGACGCCGGCGGGGACTTCAAGACCAGCGCCGACACCGGGCGTGTCGGCCATTCGCTGCCGCTCGACGAGGTCGGCTCGACGGCCTACGACACGCGCAACCACACGCTGGCACTGGCCTGGCGCAGCGGCGAGCACCTGCTCGACGCCCGCCTGGGCTACCAGGACCTGCCCGAGCAGCTCTATCCCAACCAGCGCATGGACATGCTCGGCAACACGCAGCGCCGCGTGAACCTGCGCTACGTCGGCCGCATCGGCGGCGCCACCTTCGAGGCACGCGCGTACGGCGAGCACGTCGAGCACTTCATGGACTTCGGCGCCGACAAGCGGTACTGGTACGGCACCAACTCGGGCGACGGTGCGCCGTGCGCGCCGGTGCGCTTCCACGGCGATCCGGCGGGCACCTGCGCCGCCGGCATGCCGATGGACACCGAGAGCCGAAACCACGGGCTGACACTGAAGGCCGAGTTGCCGCTGGGCGACGCGTCGCTGCTGCGCGTCGGCGGCGAGGCGCAGGCGTACCGGCTCGACGACGCGTGGCCGCCGTCGGGCGGCGGCATGGGGCCGGGCACGTTCACGAACATCGCCGACGGCCGGCGCGACCGCCTGGCGCTGTTCGGCGAGTGGCAGGCGCGCCACGGTGCGCGCTGGACGACGCTGGTCGGCGCGCGCATCGAGCGCGTGACCAGCGACGCCGGCGACGTGCGCGGCTACAGCACCGCGGCCAACGCGCCGGGCGCGCAGGTGGCCGAGGCCGCCGCGTTCAACGCGCTCGACCGACGGCGCCGCGACCACAACCGGGACCTCGCCGCGCTGGCGCGGTGGCGCGCCGGCGCGACGCTCGACGTCGAGTTCGGCGCCGCGCGCAAGGTGCGCTCGCCGAACCTGTACGAGCGCTACGCGTGGTCGAGCTGGCCGATGGCCGCGCTGATGAACAACTTCGTCGGCGATGGCAACGGCTACGTCGGCAACCTCGACCTGAAACCCGAGGTGGCTTACACCGCGTCGGCCACGTTCGATTGGCACGCCGAGGACCGCCACTGGTGGCTGAAGGCCACGCCGTACGTCACGCGCGTGTCGGACTACGTCGACGCCGTCGCGCGCACCGGCTGGAAGCCGGGCCAGTTCAACGTGCTCGGCTACGCCAACCAGTCGGCGCGGCTTCGGGGCGTCGACCTGTCGGGGCGCATGCCGCTGGCCAGCGGTGCGGCAGGCGACTGGGGCGTCGAGGCCGTCGTCGCCTACGTCGACGGCGAGAACCGCGACACCGGCGACGCGCTGTACCAGGCGATGCCGCTGAACGCCAGACTGGCGTTGACCCAGCGCCGCGGCGGCTGGGACAACTCGATCGAGTGGGTGCTGGTGCGGGCCAAGACCGACGGCTCCGATGTCCGCAACGAAGTCACGACGCCCGGCTACGGGCTGCTGCACCTGCGCGCCAGCCACACGTGGCCGCGCGTGCGCGTCGACGTCGGTGTCGAGAACCTGCTCGACAAGCTGTACTTCCTGCCGACCGGCGGCGCCTACGTCGGCCAGGGGCGCACGATGAGCATCACCGGCGCCCCGTGGGGCATCGCGGTGCCCGGACCGGGCCGCTCGGTGTACACGAGCATGACGGTGTCGTTCTGACGGGCTCGCCGGCGTCGCGCCCGGCCCTGCGCCCGCGTGCGCACGCGGCGTCGCATCGCGGTGTCGATGCGGCGGGGGGCACGCGCCCCGCCGCCGAAGACCGTCAGCGCCCGCGCAGCGTGTCGGACGGCGAGCGGCCGAACCGCCCCCGATACTGGATCGCGAAGCGCCCCATGTGCACGAAGCCGTGCGCCAGCGCGACCGCGGTCACGCTGGTCTCGCGGCCCCGGCGACGGCACTCGAGCAGCGCCTCGTGCGCCGCCTGCAGCCGGAACCGGCGCGCGTAGACCGTCGGCGGCGGCTCGCCGTGGCGGCGGAACGCCGATTCGAGCGTGCGCGGGCACACGCAGGCGTGGCGCGCGATCTCGGCCAGCGTCAGCGCGCGGTCCGGATGCGCGTGCACGTACTCCTTGGCGCGCCGCAGGCAGCGCTCGTCCCCGGGTTCGCCGCGGCGCGGCAGCGCCGGCTCGCACAGCAGCGCGCCGAACGCCGACAGCACGTACGCCTCCATCGCCGCGGCCGCCGCCGGATGGCGCAGCCACTCGCGGCCATGGCGGTCGAGGTTGGCCGTCAGGTCGAGCAGCGCCTGCCACCAGGCCGCCACCGCCGGATCGCGGCGCGGGTGCGACAGCGCAAAGCGCGGCTCGCTGCTGCCGCCCCACTCGTCGGCACGCCGCTGCACGGTGCTGCGCGGGACCTGCACCAGCAGCATCGTGCAGTCGCGGCTCCAGTGCATGCGGCTGCGCACCTGCGGGCGCAGCACGCTGAGCACCTGCGCGTCGACGCGCGCCTGCTCGCGCCCGCTGGCCAGTTCGGCGTGGCCCGCCAGCGGCATCTGCACGAGGTAGAAGTCGCCGCGCTCGCCCGGATCGATGACCACATCGGCGCCGTAGCGCAGCACGTTGATCGAGACGTCCTCGAGCCGCACTTGGTTGTGCCGCACGTCGAGCGACTCACCGCGTCCGCCCACTTCCAGCCGGTGCGGCGAGAACACGCGCCCGATGGCAGCGCTCGCCTCGTCGACGCTGCGCGAGCGCAGCAGCGGGTAGGCGTCGAGCAGTTGGCGCGAAGGGGGCGGCTGCATGCGCTGCGTCGATCGGTCGATGGCTGGACACCGGGAGTATTCCGCTGCGGGGACGTCGCGCCGGCGACTCCGAACCCGGGAATACCCTGAACCCGCACCGACCCCGCCGGGCCGCGGGGCTGCGGCCGGCGCCGGCTGCGGCGCAAAACGGACATCGTACGGCGCGTTCCGGATAGCCACCGGCGCCGCGAAGGCGCAGGATGCGCGATCGTGGCGTGCCGCCCCACTGCGCCAGGCCCGCCTCGTGCCCCGCGGCGAACGCCGCGCCCGACCCGATCGAACCGAACGAGACCGCCATGAACCGACTGCGACGCCTGACCTGCCTGTTCGCCCTCGCGCTCACCGCAGCGGCCACCCCGGCCGCGGCGCAGGAGATCGTGCTGCGGGCCGTGACCGCCTTCCAGCCCGGCACGGCCTTCTCCAAGCCCTTCGAGGCCTTCGTCGAGAAGGTCAACGCCGAGGGCAAGGGTCTGGTGCGCATCAACCTCGTCGGCGGGCCCTCGGCGGTGCCGCCGTTCGAGCTCGGCAACGCCGTGTCCAGCGGCGTGGTCGACATCGCCAACGTCACCTCGGCCTTCTACCCGACGCTGCTGCCCGAGGGCGAGGCGCTCAAGCTCGCCGAGCGCACGATCCAGGAGCAGCGCGCCAACGGCGCGTGGGCGCTGCTCAACCAGTTGCACAACCAGCGCATGAACGCCTGGTACCTCGCGCGCACCGGCGACGGCACGCCGTTTCACCTGTACCTGAACAAGCCGATCGACAAGGCCGACCTGAAGGGTCTGACGCTGCGCGTCACGCCGATCTACCGCGCCTTCTTCGAGGCCCTGGGCGCGAAGAACGTGCAGACGCCGCCGGGCGAGGTCTACACCTCGCTCGAGCGCGGCGTGGTCGACGGCTACGGCTGGCCGATCCAGGGCATCCTCGACCTCGGCTGGCACGAGGTGACCAAGATGCGCGTCGAGCCGGGCTTCTACCAGGTCGACGTCAACGTGCTGGTCAACCTCGACAAGTGGAAGTCGATGCGCGAGGACCAGCGCGCCTTCCTGACGCGCATGGCCGAGTGGCTGGAGTCGACCAACGCGCGCAACGCCGAACTCAACAAGGCCGAGGCCGACCGCCAGGCCGCCGCCGGCATCAAGACGATCACGCTCACCGGCGCCGAGCGCGACAAGTGGCTGCAGACCGCACGCGACGTCGGCTGGGCGCAGGTCGAGAAGGTCGCGCCGGCGAACGCCAAGCGCCTGCGCGAGCTGCTGGCGCGCTGAGCGCCCGGCCCGCGTCGCAGGGGAGACGCTGACTTGCCGGGTCTCGGGCGGGCCTGGGACGCGCTGGTCACGGGCTTGGGGCTGCTGGCCGGCGCGCTGTTCGGCCTGATGGCGCTGGCCATCGGCGTCGACGTCGCGCTGCGCAACCTCGGCGCCGGCGGCGCCGGCTGGCTGATCGAGGCGATCGAGTACGCGCTGCTGGTGGCCACGATGCTGGCCGCGCCGTGGGTGCTGCGCGAGGGCGCGCACGTCACGGTCGACGTGCTGGTGGCGCGGCTGCCGGGCAAGGCCGGCGCCGCGGCGCGCCGGCTCGCCGCCCTGGCGGGGATGGCGGTGTGCGCCGGCGTGGCCTGGTACGGCTGGCGCGCCACCGCGCAGGCGCTGGCGCGCGACAGCCTGGTGTTCAAGTCGCTCGTGTTCCCCGAGTGGTGGATCCTGGCGCTGGTGCCTGCCGGCATGGCGCTGATGGCCGTCGAGTTCGCGCGCCAGGCCTGGCGCGGCGGCCCGCGGCCCGACGCCGGCTGACGGCGACCCGGGCGGCGGGGGGCGCGATGGGCGGCATGGACTGGGGGCAGGCGCTGGCGCTGATGGTCGGCGGGCTGGCGCTGCTGCTGGCGCTCGGCGTGCCGGTGGCGGTGGCCTTCTTCGGCATCAACCTCGTCGGCGCCTGGATCTTCCTCGGCGGCGACAGCGGGCTGATGCAGATGACGCGCAACGCCGTCACGTCGATCACCAACTTCAGCCTCGCGCCGATCCCGCTGTTCGTGCTGATGGGCGAGGTGCTGCTGCACTGCGGCGTGGCCTTCCGCGCCATCGACGCGATCGAACGCGTGATCACGCGCGTGCCGGGCCGCCTGCCGGTGGTCACGGTGGCCGGCGGCACGGTGTTCGCCGCGCTGTCCGGCTCGACGATCGCCAACACCGCGATGCTCGGCCGCTCGCTGCTGCCCGAGATGCTCAGGCGGGGCTACCACCCGACGCTGGCGATGGGCCCGATCATGGCCACCGGCGGCATCGCGATGCTGATCCCGCCGTCGGCGCTGGCGGTGCTGGTGGGCAGCCTGGCGGGCATCTCGATCTCGCGCCTGCTCGTCGCGGGCATCGCGCCGGCGCTGCTGATGGCGCTGCTGTTCTTCGGCTACATCGTGCTGCGCGCCAGGCTGCGGCCGCAGGACGCGCCGCCGGACGACGAGGCGCCGATGCCGGCGCGCGAGCGCTGGCGGCCGTTCGCCGTCTACGTGCTGCCGCTGTCGGGCATCCTGGTGGTCGTCGTCGGCTCGCTGCTGGCCGGCGTCGCGACGCCGACCGAGTCGGCCGCGCTCGGTGTGATCGCCTCGGCAACGGCGGCCGCCGCCTACCGGGCGCTGACGCTGCGCGCCCTCGCCACCGCGCTGCGCGAGACGGCCAAGACCAGCGTGATGATCCTGTTCATCATCGTCGCGTCGTCGACCTTCAGCCAGATCCTGTCGTTCTCGGGCGCCACCGGCGGCCTGGTCGGGTCGGTCACCGCGCTGGGCGCCGACCGCTCGACGGTCGTGCTGGGCATGATGCTGGTGCTGCTGCTGCTCGGGTGCTTCGTCGACCAGGTCAGCATGGTGATGATCACGGTGCCGCTGTTCGTGCCGCTGGCGCACGCCGCCGGCGTGGACCTGCTGTGGCTGGGCGTCATCTACCTGCTGACGATGGAGATCAGCTTCCTGACGCCGCCGTTCGGGCTGCTGCTGTTCGTGATGCAGGGCATCGCGCCGGCGGGCACGCGCATCGGCACGATCTACCGCGCCGCATTGCCGTTCCTGATGCTCGAGCTCACGGTGCTCGGCCTGCTGCTGGCGTTCCCGGCGCTCGGGCTGTGGCTGCCGTCGCTGATGCCCTGAAGCGCCGACACCGCGATCCTGCACCGCCCGGCGGGCCGCCCCCACCCCGATCCGCTTCGAACCGACCCCACGACCATGGCCGAGAGATCGTTCGCCCGCGAAGTGCAGCAGCTCCTGGTGCCGCCCGGCACCGTGTTCCACGGCGAAGGCATCCTGGCCGTGACCAAGGCGCTGCTCGAGGCCGGTGTCGGCTACGTCACCGGCTACCAGGGGGCGCCGATCTCGCACCTGATGGACGTGCTGGCCGACGCCCAGCCGATCCTGCAGGAGCTCGGCGTGTACTTCGAGCCCGCCGCCAGCGAGGCGGCGGCGGCGGCGGCGCTGTCGGCGTCGGTGAACTACCCGGTGCGCGGCGCCGCGACGTGGAAGTCCACCGTCGGCACCAACGTCGCCGCCGACGCGCTGGCGAACCTGGCCTCGGGCGGGGTCACCGGCGGCGCGCTGGTGATCGTCGGCGAGGACTACGGCGAAGGCTCCAGCATCATGCAGGAGCGCACGCACGCGTTCGCGATGAAGTCGCAGATCTGGCTGCTCGACCCGCGGCCGCACCTGCCGTCGATCGTCCAGGCGGTGCACGACGGCTTCGCGCTGTCGGAGGCCACGCGCACGCCGGTGATGCTCGAGCTGCGCATCCGTTCGTGCCACCTGCACGGCCGCTTCGTCACGCGCGAGAACCGCCGCCCGGCGTTCTCGCTCAAGGACGCGCTCGAGCACCCGCGGCGCGACACCAGCCGCATCGTGCTGCCGCCGGCGGCCTTCCTGCACGAGCGCGAGAAGGTCGAGCAGCGCTGGCCGGCGGCGCTGAAGTACATCACCGAACACGCACTCAACGAGTTCGTCGACGGCGAGGTCGACCACGTCGGCGTCGTCATGCTCGGCGGCATGACGAACAACGTGCTGCGCGCGCTCGAACTGCTCGGCATGGCCGACCCGTTCGGCGCCAGCCGGGTGCCGCTGTACATCCTCAACGTCGCCTACCCGCTGGTCGACGACGAGGTGGTGCGTTTCTGCCGCGGCAGGCGCGCGGTGCTGGTCGTCGAGGAGGGCCAGCCCGACTACCACGAGCAGCACCTGAACACCATCCTGCGCCGCCACGGCCTCGACACCGTGGTGTACGGCAAGGACATGCTGCCGATGGGCGGCGACTACACGGTCGACGTGCTGCGCGAGGGGCTGCGCGCCTTCTTGCAGGCGCAACACCCGGCGGCCTTCGCGCGCCCGGTGGCGGTGGCGCTGCCGGTGTCGACGACGGCGCGTGGTCCGGGCGCGGCGGCAGTCGCCGACGCGCCCGCGCGCGTCGCCGCGTTGCTGCCGCCGCGTCCGCCGGGGCTGTGCGTCGGCTGCCCCGAGCGACCGATCTTCTCGTCGTTCAAGCTCGTCGAGCGCGAGCTGGGCACGCACCACGTGTCGGCCGACATCGGCTGCCACCTGTTCTCCACCATGCCGCCGTTCCACCTCGGGGCGACGACGATGGGCTACGGCCTGGGCGCGTCCAGCGCCTCGGCCTTCAACGCCGGCGGCCAGCTCGGCGCGCGCAAGCGTGCGGTGGCCTTCATGGGCGACGGCGGCTTCTGGCACAACGGGCTGACCTCGGGCATCGCCAACGCGGTGTTCAACCGGCACGACAACGTGTTCGTGATCGTCGACAACCACTACTCGGCGGCCACCGGCGGCCAGGACGTGCCGTCGTCGCGAGCGGCCAACCCGCAGCGCAGCACGATGCACCCGATCGAGAGCGCGGTGCGCGGCGTCGGCGTCGAGTGGGTGCGCACCATCACGCGCACCTACGACGTCGCCGCAATGCGCGCCGCGCTGCGCGAGGCCTTGTCGACCCCGTACAAGGGCCCCAAGGTCGTCATCGCGCAGAGCGAGTGCATGCTCAACCGCCAGCGGCGCGAGAAGCCGCTGAGGGCGCAGGCGATCCGCGCCGGCGAGCGCGTGCTGCACGAGCGCTTCGGCGTCGACGCCGCCGTGTGCTCGGGCGACCACGCCTGCATGCGCGTGTCCGGTTGTCCCAGCCTGACGCTCGCGCCCAGCGGCGACGCGTTGAAGCCCGATCCGGTGGCGCATGTCGACGAGCACTGCGTGGCCTGCGGGCACTGCGGCGAGATCGCCGACGCCGCCGTGCTGTGCCCGTCGTTCTACAAGGCGCACAAGGTGCACCACCCGGGCGCCGCGGAACGCTGGCGCGCGCGCTGGCGCCACCGCCTGCTGCGGTGGTTGCAGGCGCGCCAGCGGCAGGCGCGCGCGGCGCGCGCGCTGTACCCGTTGGAGGGCACGTGAACGCGATGGACCCGGCGCCGCGGCCACGGCGCATCCACGTCGCGATCATGGCGCTGGGCGGCCAGGGCGGCGGCGTGCTGGTGGACTGGATCGTCGGCCTGGCCGAGCACGCCGGCTGGACGGCGCAGGCGACGTCGGTGGCCGGCGTGGCACAGCGCACCGGGGCGACGATCTACTACATCGAACTCGTCGAGCCGACCCCGGGCCGCGAGCCGGTGCTGGCGCTGATGCCGGTGCCGGGCGACGTCGACGTGCTGGTCGCCGCCGAGCTGATGGAGGCCGGCCGCGCCGTCGAGCGCGGCCTGGTCACGCCCGAGCGCACCACCGTCGTCGCCAGCAGCCACCGCACCTACGCCGTGCAGGAGAAGGTCGCCCCCGGTCACGGGGCGGCCGACGGCGCCGCGGTGCTCGACGTGGTGCGCCGACAGGCGAAGCGCCTCGTCGTCGACGACATGCAGGCGCTGGCGGTGCGCCACGGCAGCGTGGTCTCGGCCAGCCTGTTCGGGGCGCTGGCGGGCAGCGGCGCGCTGCCCTTCGAGCAGGCGGCGTTCGAGGCCGTCGTCGAGCGCAGCGGCGTCGGCGTGCACGCCAGCCTGGCCGCGCTGCGCGCCGCCGCCGACGTCGCGCGCCGCGCGAGCGCGAGCGCGAGCGTGCCCATGCTGCCGGCCGATCCGATGCAGGCGGCCGCGCGGCCGCTGCCGGCGCGCGCGGCGGCCGCGGCGCTGCAGCCGCTGGTCGACAGGATCCGGGCCGAGTTCCCGCCGGCCGGCTGGGACTGGCTCGGCGAGGGCCTGGCGCGCGTGGTCGACTGGCAGGACGCGGCCTACGGTGCCGAGTACCTCGACCGCGTGGCGCGGCTGGCGCGGCGCGACGACGGCAGCGACGGCCATGCGCTGACGATCGAGGCGGCGCGCTGGATCGCGGTGGCGATGAGCTACGACGACGTCATCCGCGTGGCCGACCTGAAGACCCGCGCCGAGCGCAGCGCGCGCGTGCGGCGCGAGGTCGGCGCCGGCGACGACGACGTCGTCGGCATCGAGGAGTACTTCCACCCCCGGCTCGAGGAGCTGGCGGGGTTGCTGCCGCGCGCCTGGGCCGACCGGCTCGACGCCACACCGCGCCTGAAGGCCTGGCTGGCACCGCGGCTGGACCGCGGTCGACGCGTGCACACGCACACGCTGCGCGGCCACCTGCAGTTGCGCGCCGTCGCCGCGCTGCGGCGCTGGCGGCGCGGCAACCGCCGTCACGCCGAAGAGATGGCGCACCTCGAGGTCTGGCTGACCGCTGTCGAGCAGGCGCTGGGCCGCGACGCCGCGCTGGCGGTGGAACTGCTGCGCTGCCGCCGCCTGGTCAAGGGCTACAGCGACACGCATCAGCGGGGCAGCAGCCGCTTCGACCGCCTGCTGCAGGCGGCGACGGCGCTGGCCGGACGCGCCGACGCCGCCACCGCGCTGGCCCGCCTGCGCGAGGCGGCGCTGCGCGACGCCGAGGGCCTGGCGCTCGAGCGCGAGTTCGCCGCGCTGGTGCCTGCACCCGGCGCGCCGCCCGCGGCACACCGGGCATTCGCCGCCGACCGTTAGGCGTCGGCCGGCGACGCGCTCGGCGGCTGCATCGCGCGCTGCCGTTCGATCGACGGCTCGCGCGCCGGGACGCACCCGCGACGGCGTCGGCCGCGCGACGCACGGCGGCGCGGCGACGTCAGGCCGACGCCACGCCTGCGCCGCCGCCGCCCGGCGTCTCGATGACGAAAACGTCGCCCGGCGCCATCTCGACCGTGTCGGCGTGCCCCAGCACCTCGACGCGGCCGTCGGCGCGTTCGACGCGGTTGACGCCCACCGCGCCGGGTGCGCCGCCGTCGATGCCGAACGACGGCACGACGCGGCCGTTGCTGAGGATGGACGCGGTCATCGGCTCGAGGAAGCGCACCCGGCGCACGCCGCCGTCGCCGCCCTTCCAGCGCCCGGCGCCGCCGGAGCCGCGCCGGATCTCGTAGCCGTCGAGCCGCACCGGGAAACGGAACTCGAGCACCTCGGGGTCGGTCAGGCGCGAGTTGGTCATGTGCGTCTGCACCACCGCGGTGCCCGGGAAGCCATCGACCACGCGGCCGTCGGCGTCGCGGACCACGCCGGCGCCGCTGCCACCGGCGATCGTCTCGTAGTACTGGTGCGTGCGATTGCCGAACGTGAAGTTGCTCATCGTGCACGGGCCCGCGGCCATCAGGCCGAGCGCGCCGTACAGCGCGTTGGTCACGCACTGCGAGGTCTCGACGTTGCCGGCGACCACTGCGGCCGGCGGCGTCGGGTTGAGCATGCAGCCCTCGGGCACGATCACGTGCAGCGGCTTCAGGCAGCCGGCGTTCAGCGGGATGTCGTCGTCGACCAGCGTGCGGAACACGTACAGCACCGCGGCCATCGTCACCGCCTTCGGCGCGTTGAAGTTGTTCGGCAACTGCGCGCTCGTGCCGCTGAAGTCGATCGTGGCCTCGCGCTTCGCGGCGTCGACGGTGACCCGCACGGCGATGCGCGCGCCATTGTCGAGCGGCAGCTCGAAACAGCCGTCCCGGCCCGGGCCGGCCCCCACGGGGGGCGGCGAGCCCTCGGGCGAGCCCGGGGGCCTGCGGGCCAGCGCGGTGATCACGCGGCGCACGCTCTCCTCGGCGTTGTCCTGCACGTGGCGCATGTACGCGTCCACGGTCTCGCGGCCGAACTGCGCGACCATCGCGCGCAGCTCGTGCACGCCCTTCTCGTTCGCGGCGATCTGCGCACGCAGGTCGGCAATCGTCTGCTCGGGGTTGCGCGCCGGGTGCGGCCCCGAGTCCAGCCGCGCTCGCAGTTCGCCTTCGCGCAGCCGCCCGTCGCGAACGAGCAGGAAGTTGTCGAACAGCACGCCCTCGTCGTCGATGGTCTTCGAGAACGGCGGCATCGAGCCCGGTGTCGCGCCGCCGATGTCGGCGTGGTGGCCCCGGCTCGCGACGTAGAAGCCGGGGGCCGCGTCGGCGCGGTCGAGGTAGACGGGCGTGACGACGGTGACGTCGGGCAGGTGCGTGCCGCCGTGGTACGGGTCGTTGAGCACGTAGACGTCGCCCGCTCGCATGTCGGGGTTGCGCGCGATCACGGTCTTGATCGACTCGCTCATCGAGCCCAGGTGCACCGGCATGTGCGGCGCGTTGGCGATCAGCTGGCCCTCGGCGTCGAACAGCGCGCACGAGAAGTCGAGCCGCTCCTTGATGTTGACCGAGTAGGCGGTGTTCTGCAGCCTGAGGCCCATCTGCTCGGCGATGTTCATGAACAGGTTGTTGAACACCTCGAGCATCACCGGGTCGGCCCGCGTGCCGACAGCGTGGCGCGTGGCGCGCGGTACGACGCGCTGCAGCTCGAGCGCGCCGCCGGCCACCAGGTGCGCCTGCCAGCCGGGTTCGACCACGGTGGTCGCGTTGCGCTCGGCGATCACCGCGGGGCCGGGAATCGTCGCGCCGGGGCGCAACGTTTCGCGCTGGTGCAGCGCCGCGTCGCGCCAGCCGCCGTGGCCGTCGAGGTCGTCGGCGTACATCGCCACCTGCGCCAGCGGCACCGGCGCGTGCGGCGTGGCGCCTTCGGCGCCCGGCCCGGCGTGGCGCTCGCCCGGCGCCACGGCCTCGACCGACACCGCCTCGATCACGCGCGCGCGCTCGGGCATCAAGAACGCGAAGCGCTGGCGGTACGCCGCGTCGAAGTCGGCGCCGATCGCGTCGAGTGCCGCGTCGGGCTCGCCGCCCATCGGCAGCGGCACGACCAGCGCGGTGTCGGTGCCGGCATAGCGCACGTGCACGCGGTGGTGCAGCTGCACCGCGTCGCCCGCCACGCCCTGCTCGACCAGATCGCCGCGCGCCGCGTCGGCGAGTTCGGCGGCGCGGCGCGACGCCGCCTGCAGCCCCGCCTCGTCGAGCGCAAGCTCGACCGAGGCCTCGCGCATCGCGATCTGGTCCGCGAGCCCCATGCCGTAGGCCGACAGCACGCCGGCCAGCGGGTGCACGAACACGCGCTGCATGCCCAGCGCGTCGGCGACGGCGCAGGCATGCTGCCCGCCGGCACCGCCGAAGCACTGCAGCGTGTAGCGCGTGACGTCGTAGCCGCGCGCCACCGAGATGCGCTTGATCGCGTTGGCCATGTTCTGCACGGCGATGCGCAACGCGCCGGCGGCCACCTCCTCGGCGCTCACCTCGCGCCCAGCGGCCGCGCTCATCTCGCGCGCGACCGCGGCGAAACGTCCGGCGACCGCCTCGCGGTCGAGCGGTTCGTCGCCGCGTGCGCCGAACACCGCAGGGAAGTGCGCCGGCTGGATGCGCCCGAGCATCACGTTCGCGTCGGTCACCGCCAGCGGCCCGCCGCGGCGGTAGCTCGCCGGGCCGGGGTTCGCGCCGGCCGACTCGGGGCCGACGCGCAACCGCGCGCCGTCGAAGCGCACGAGCGACCCGCCGCCGGCGGCGACGGTGTGGATGCTCATCATCGGCGCTCGCATGCGCACGCCGGCCACCTGCGTCTCGAACGCGCGCTCGAACTCGCCGGCGTAGTGGCTGACGTCGGTCGACGTGCCGCCCATGTCGAAGCCGATCACGCGCTGGTGCCCGGCCGCCAGCGCGGTGCGCACCATGCCGACGATGCCGCCGGCCGGCCCCGACAGGATCGCGTCCTTGCCCTGGAAGCGGTGCGCCTCGGTCAGGCCGCCGCTGGACTGCATGAAGTACAGCGCCACGCCCGGCATCTGCGCGGCGACGCGGTCGACGTAGCGGCGCAGGATCGGCGACAGGTACGCGTCGACGACGGTGGTGTCGCCGCGTGCGATCAGCTTCATCAGCGGGCTGACCTCGTGCGACACGCTGACCTGCGTGAAGCCCACCTCGCGCGCGATGCGCGCCGCCGCCGCCTCGTGCGCCGTGTGACGCCAGCCGTGCATGAACACGATCGCGCAGGCGCGAATGCCGGCATCGTGCGCCGCCCACAACCGCTCGCGCAGGTGCATCTCGTCGAGCGGCTCGATCACCTCGCCGTCGACGGCGACGCGCTCGGCGGCCTCGATCACGCGCTCGTACAGCAGTTCCGGCAGCACGATGTGGCGGTCGAACAGCCGCGGGCGGTGCTGCTGCGCGATGCGCAGCGCGTCGCGGAAGCCTCGCGTGGTCACCAGCAGCGTGCGCTCGCCCCTGCGCTCGAGCAGCGCGTTGGTCGCCACCGTGGTGCCCATCTTCACGCACTCGACCTGCGCCGGCGTGATCGCCTCGCCGGCGGCGAGCCCGAGCAGGCGGCGGATGCCCTCGACCGCCGCGTCGTCGTACTGCTCGGGGTTGTCCGACAGCAGCTTGAGCGTGTGCAGCGCACCGTCGGGGGCACGGCCGACGAGGTCGGTGAAGGTGCCGCCGCGGTCGATCCAGAATTGCCAGCGCATCGTGGGTCCTCGGGAGGTGGGCGTCGCGCCGTCGCGCGGCGCGGTGTCGGGCATCACGGGCTTCGTGCGCCGGCGCGGCTACATCGCACTGGCCGCGCGCGCGGCCTGGTCGTACATGCCCGACATGGTGCGCAGCAGTTGCGCCAGCGCGCCGATGTCGGCGTTCAGCTCGGTGTCGAGGCTGTCGACCAGGCAGCGCTCGCGCACCTCGCGGTAGCGCTGCACGTGGCGCTCTCCGGCCGGGGTGGGGCTGTAGAACACCTCCTTGCCGACCTTGTCGGTGCGCGCCAGCCCGGCGGCCACCAGCTTCTTCAGCGAGTACGCGACGACGTGCGTGTCCTCGTAGTTCAGCACGAAGCCGATGTCGGCCAGCTTCTTGTTGCGCGCACGGTGGCACAGGTGGTGCAGCAGCAGCACGTCGGTGATCGTCAGGTCGGGGCAGCCGGCCGCGGCCATGCAGCGCACCGCCCAGCGCGAGAACGCGTTCCACGCGACGATCAGCCCGAACTCGAACTCCGACAGCTCGCCGCTGCGCGCCGACACCAGGTGCGACGACGAGACGATGGCGTTGCCGTGCGCCGGCTCCACCGGGTGCAGCGGCACTCGCGGTGCCGCGGGGGCGGCGCGGGTTGCGGCGATCGGCTTGCGTCGGGGCATCGGGGTTTGTACCAGAACGTTGACGTTTTGTTGACAATTTATCGGATCGCTTCCTAGACTTCAAGCCGCTCGGATGCGCCCGTCGAGGCCGCCCGACCCCGGCCGCGGGCGCGCTGCGTGCCCGCACGACTTCCACCGTCCCGTTCGCAGGAGCCCGGATGAAAGCCCTTCTTCACGCCACGCTCGCCGCCGTCGCGCTCGCTGCCGGCGCCGCCCAGGCCCAGACCAAGTGGGACCTGCCGGCCGCCTACCCGGCGTCGAACTTCCACACCGAGAACCTGGTGGCCTTCGCCAACGACGTCGACCAGGCCACGGGCGGCAAGCTGAAGATCACCGTGCACGCCAACGCGTCGCTGTTCAAGGCGCCCGAGATCAAGCGCGCCGTGCAGGGCGGCCAGGCGCAGATCGGCGAGATCCTGCTCGTGAACTTCCAGAACGAGTGGCAGATCTTCGGCGCCGACGGGCTGCCGTTCCTCGCCGACAGCTACGACAGCGCGATGAAGCTGTACCAGGCGCAGAAGCCGCTGCTGCAGAAGAAGCTCGGCGAGCAGGGCATGCTGCTGCTGTACGCGGTCGCGTGGCCGCCGCAGGGCATCTACGTGAAGAAGCCGATCGCCTCGGCCGCCGACCTCAAGGGCGTCAAGTGGCGCGCCTACAGCCCGGCCACCGCGCGCATCGCCGAGCTCGTCGGCGCGCAGCCGGTGACGGTGCAGGCCGCCGAGCTGAGCCAGGCGATGGCCACCGGCGTCGTCGAGAGCTACATGTCGTCGGGCTCGACCGGCTACGACACCAAGACCTACGAGCACATCAAGTACTGGTACGACACCCAGGCCTGGCTGCCGAAGAACGCGGTGATCGTCAACAAGCGTGCCTTCGACGCGCTCGACAAGGCCACGCAGGACGCGCTGCTGAAGGCCGGTGCCGCCGCCGAGCAGCGCGGCTGGGCGGCGAGCCAGCGCGTCAACACCGAGTCGCTCGACAAGCTGCGGGCCAACGGCATGAACATCGTGCCGCCGTCGCCGCAGCTCAAGGCCGACCTGCAGAAGGTCGGCGAGACGATGCTCAAGGAGTGGCTCGAGAAGGCCGGCGCCGAGGGCCAGCAGCTGGTCGACGCGTTCCGCAAGTGACGCCGCGGTGAGCCTGCCCGAGGCGCCCCGCGGTGCGCTGCGCCGCGTGCTCGACGCGCTGTACGACGGCGCCGCGTGGCTCGCGGCGCTGTTCATGGTCGGGCTGCTGGCGATGGTGTGGCTGTCGATCCTCGGGCGGCAGCTGCACTTCCACGTGCCGGGGACCGACGCCTACGCCGGCTATCTGATGGCCGCGGCCGGGTTCCTCGCGCTCGCGCACACGCTCAAGCGTGGCGAGCACATCCGTGTGACGCTGCTGCTCGCCCGGCTGCGCGGGCGGGCGCGCCGCGCGCTCGAGCTGTGGTCGATCGGCGCGTCGGCGCTGCTGGCGCTGCTGCTGGCGTTCTACAGCGTGCGGCTGGTGTGGCTGTCGCACCGGTTCCACGACGTCTCGACCGCCAGCGACGCGACGCCGCTGTGGCTGCCGCAGATCGGCATGGCGCTGGGCTGCGTGGTGTTCGCGCTGGCGCTGGTCGACGAGTGGGTGCTCGCGCTGCGCGGGCGCAGCGGCATCGCGGCAACGTCCACGCGGCACGAGTGAGGCGCCGGTGAACGACGTCGCGATCTCGCTGCTGCTGGTGGCCACGCTGTTCGCGATCCTCGGCAGCGGGGTGTGGATCGGGCTGACGCTGTCGGGCGTGGCGTGGGTCGCGATGCAGCTGTTCAGCGCGCGCCCGGCCGGCGACGCGATGGCGGTGACGATCTGGGGCAGCGCGTCGAGCTGGACGCTGACCGCGCTGCCGCTGTTCGTGTGGATGGGCGAGATCCTGTTCCGCACCCGGCTGAGCCAGGACATGTTCCGCGGCCTGGCGCCGTGGATGCAGCCGCTGCCCGGGCGGCTGCTGCACACCAACGTGATCGGCTGCGCGATCTTCGCGGCGGTGTCGGGGTCGAGCGCGGCGACCTGCGCGACGATCGGCAAGATGAGCCTGCCCGAGCTGCGGCGCCGCGGCTACCCCGACGGCATCGCGGTGGGCTCGCTCGCCGGCGCGGGCACGCTGGGGCTGCTGATCCCGCCGTCGATCATCATGATCGTCTACGGCGTCAGCGCCGACGTGTCGATCGCGCAGCTGTTCATCGCCGGCGTGGTCCCCGGGCTGCTGCTGGCGGCGCTGTTCTCCGGCTACCTGGTGCTGTGGTCCTGGCGCCACCCGCAGCAGGTGCCACCCGCCGAGCCGGGCGTGACGCTGCGCCACAAGCTGCGCGAGTCGCGCCACCTGCTGCCGGTGGTCGCGCTGATCCTGGCCGTGCTCGGCTCGATCTACGCCGGCATCGCCACCGCCACCGAAGCCGCGGCGGTCGGCGTGGTCGGCGCGCTGATCGTCTCGGCGGCGCAGGGCTCGCTGAGCTGGCGCACCTTCAAGGACTCGCTGCTCGGCGGCACGCGCATGTACTGCATGATCGCGCTGATCCTCGCCGGCGCGGCATTCCTGACGCTGGCGATGGGCTACATCGGGCTGCCGCGCCAGCTCGCCGAGTGGATCGGCTCGCTCGGCCTGACGCCGCTGCAGCTGCTGGTGGCCCTGGCGCTGTTCTACATCCTGCTCGGCTGCTTCCTCGACGGCATCTCGATCGTCGTGCTGACGATGGGCGTGATCCTGCCGACCGTGCAGGCCGCCGGCATCGACCTGCTGTGGTTCGGCGTCTTCGTCGTGCTCGTCGTCGAGATGGCGCAGATCACGCCCCCGGTGGGCTTCAACCTGTTCGTGCTGCAGGGCATGACCGGGCGCGAGATCGGCTGGATCGCGCGCGTCACGCTGCCCTTTTTCGGCCTCATGGTGCTCGCGCTGGCGCTGGTGTACCTGCTGCCCGACCTCGTGACATTCCTGCCCCGGCAGATGCGTGGCTGATTTACCATCGGGCGCATCCGCCACCGTAGCCCTCGCAGCGACCGCATGGTCTTCACCCCGCGCAAGCCCGGCCTCGAGTTCCCGCCGCTGTTCGACATCCTGCCCGAGGAGGAGCGCTGGCCGCAGCCGCCGTTCGCCTGGGGCCACGAGCCGGTCGACGAGCACGCGTTCCAGCCCTGCCGGCTCGAGCTGGTCAACGGCCAGAGCGTCGACGGCGAGATGATGCGCTTCGAGCCGATGGCCGGGCGCATCGAGTTCCGGCGCGACGCGTCGTCGGGCGCCGTCGCGGTGCCGTTCGACAAGCTGCGGTCGATCGCGCTGACCGAGCCGCTGGTGCCGCAGTCGCACTCGCGCGGCATGCCGGTGGCCGAGCACGAGTGCGAGTTCCGGCTCGTGCGCAGCGACGGTTCGACGCTCGCCGGGCTGACGGTCGGGCGCGTCGAGAACCAGTTCGGGCTGTACCTGTTCCCGCCGGTCGACGTCGACCGCACCGTCACGCGGCTGTTCGTGCCGCGCGCCGCGTACCGCGAGGTGCAGTTCGGGCCCACCGCGGTCGAGTCCGCCACCGGCGCCTGGCTGCACACGCGCGAGGCGCTCGCCGAGGCGATCGCGATGCAGGAGCATGCGCCGGTGCTGCCGATGGGCCAGGCGCTGCTGAACCTGGGCATGGTGACGGTGCGCCAGGTCGAGCGCGCGCTGGCGCAGCAGACCCCCGAACGCGACAAGCCGCTGGGGCAGGTGCTGGTCGACGCCGGCGTGATCACGTCGTCCGACCTCGAGGCGGCGCTGGCGCACAAGATGGGCTACCCGCTGGTCGACGTCGACCGCTTCCCGCTCGACCCGGTGGCGATGCGCTGCCTGCCGGTGCGCACGGTGCTCTCGATGCAGGCGCTGCCGCTGATGATCGACCAGGGGCGGCTGGTGTTCGCGGTGGCCAGCCCGTCGAAGGTGCCGTCGCTGAACATGCTGCGCGCGATGGCCAACGTGGCGCCGGTGGCCGTGCTGGCGCGGCGTCAGCAACTCGGGCTGAAGCTCGCGTCGCTGGTGCAGCAGGATGTGTGGGCACCGGTGGTGCCGGCCGAGCTGCCCCTCGACGACAGCAAGGCGACCGACTGAGCTTCGTCGCGGCGCGCCGCGCGGATCTGCGCGTCATTCCCCGGCCTTCTTGCCGCATCCCGGCGGTCGGCGCTGTCTAGCATCGCGCTGCGGCTGGACCGGCGTCCACCGCGCGAGGAGCTTCGATGACGGACATGTCGGTCCCACCCCCTGGCCTGCGCGATCCGGCACCGCCGGACGGCGCGCGCGCGGGCGGGTGCTGGCCGGCGCCGCCCTACCCCGCCTACGCGCTGACCCGGCTGTCGCTGCCCGAGGACTGCACGATCGAGGGCCTGAACGGCAAGACGGTGCACGGCGTGCTGGTCGAGTTCGACGCGCCGCAGCGCAACGCGCGCGTGCGCGTCGGCGCGAGCCGCACGCCGCTCGCATTCGGCTTCGACCAGTTCCTGCAGCTGACGCTGACGACCCCGGTGCGCGCGCACGACGTCGCCGGCGACGCCGCGCTGGCGCGGGTCGACGCCGCCGGCGACGTCGAGTACCGGCTGACGCTGGCCGACGGACGCCGGCGCGACGGATGCACGCTGGGCCACGTCGAGACCGACGACGGCCTGTTCCTGTTTCCGCCGCTCGAGCGCCCCGGTGCGGTGCAGCGCGTATTCGTGCCACGCGCGCGCTACCGGTCGGTGAGCTTCGGCCGCCCCCTCGGCGAGGAGCTGGTGGCCCAGCACAGGATCAGCGCGCAGCAGCTCGAACAGGCGCTGGCCGAGCAGCAGCGCCTGCGCACGCGCCGCCTCGGCGAGGCCCTGGTGTCCGAGCGCGTGGTCACCGCCGAGCAGCTGCTCGCGGCGCTCGAACACCAGAACCGCATGCCGATGATGCGCATCGGCGAGGCGCTGATCGGCCTGGGCATGATCACCCCGCACCAGCTCGACGAGGCGCTCGAACAGCAGAAGCTCGACCGCTCGCTGCCGCTGGGCGAGCTGCTGGTGCGCCAGGGCCTGGTCTCGCGGCAGGACCTGCAGACCGCGCTGGCGCGCAAGATGGGCTACCCGGTGGTCGACGTCGCCGGCTTCGCCGCCGAGGCCGAAGCGGTGCGCAGCGTGCCCTTCGTCGTCGCGCACCGGCTCAACGCGCTGCCGCTGCTGCGCCGCACCGGCCGGCTGGTGGTGGCGATGGACGACCCGACCGCGCGCGCGGCGATCGAGGAGCTCGAGTTCGTCGCGCAGGCGAAGGCGGTGCCGGTGATCGCGCCGGCCGCCGACATCGCGCGCGCGCTGCTCGCCACCTACGAACGTTTCGGTGCCGACACCCGCCACGGCCCGGCCGCGGGCGACGACGGCGACGGCGATGCGCTCGATGCCAGCCAGCTCGTCGCGTCGCTCGAGCAGCAAACCGCGATCGACCGCGACGACGAACCGGCGATCGAGCAGTCCGACAACTCGCTGGTGCGGCTGGTCAACACGATGATCGTCGACGCGTGGATGCAGCGCGTGTCCGACATCCACGTCGAGACGCATCCCGGGCGCGAGAAGCTGCGCATCCGCTTCCGCCGCGACGGCGTGCTGCGCCCGTACCTGGAGCTGCCGCACACCTACCGGGCGGCGCTGGTGGCGCGCATCAAGATCATGTGCGACCTCGACATCAGTGAACGTCGCCGGCCGCAGGACGGCAAGATCAATTTCGCTCGCTTCAGCCCGCAGCACCGCCTGGAGCTGCGCGTGGCGACCATCCCGACCGCCAACGGGCTCGAGGACGTCGTGATGCGCATCCTCGCGTCGACCCGGCCGCTGCCGATCGGCGAGCTGGGTCTGTCGGCGCCGAACCTCGAGCGGCTGCGCCGCGCGATCCACCGTCCCTACGGCCTGGTGCTGTGCGTCGGCCCCACCGGCAGCGGCAAGACGACCACGCTGCACTCGCTGCTGGGCGACATCAACCAGCCCGATCGCAAGATCTGGACCGCCGAGGACCCGATCGAGATCACGCAGGCCGGACTGCGCCAGGTGCAGGTCAACCCGAAGATCGACTGGACCTTCGCGAAGGCGCTGCGCGCGCTGCTGCGCGCCGACCCCGACGTGATCATGGTCGGCGAGATCCGCGACCAGGAGACCGCGCAGGTGGCGATCGAGGCGTCGCTGACCGGCCACCTGGTGTTGAGCACGCTGCACACCAACAGCGCCGCCGAGACCGTCACGCGGCTGCTCGACATGGGCATGGACCCGTTCAACTTCGGCGACTCGCTGCTCGCCGTGCTCGCGCAGCGCCTGGTGCGCCGGCTGTGCCCGCACTGCCGCACGACGCGCGACGCGACCGACGCCGAGGTGCAGGACCTGCTGCAGGACCATCTGCACGTGTTCTTCGACGACGCGCGCCCCGACCCCGACAAGGTGCTCGCCGACTGGAACGCACGCTTCGGCCGCGACGGCCGGCTGCCGTGGCACGAGGCGCCGGGCTGCACGCACTGCGACGGCAGCGGCTTCGAGGGGCGCGTCGGCCTGCACGAGCTGATGACGGTCACGCGTGCGCTGCGCCGCCTCGTCGTCACGCGCGGCAGCGTCGAGCAGCTGCAGCGCCAGGCGCTCGACGACGGCACGCGCACGCTGCGCCAGGACGGCATCGAGAAGGTGCTCGCGGGCCTGACGACGATCGGCGAGGTGCGCGCGACGAGCAACGTGTGAGTTGAGACCCCCCCGAAGCGCCTTCGGCGCCTCCCCCTAGGGGGCACCGCCGGCGGACTGGCGAAGCCGGATCCGCGGCGGTTGCTTGTAGGCGAGCGATTCGTCGGTCGCCCGTGTTGCGCAGCGCGATGGAGGTTGGGAGGGAACTACGACCGAGATCCCCCCGAAGCGCCTTCGGCGCCTCCGCCCAGGGGGCACCACCCGTGGACCGGCGAAGCCGGATCCGCGGCGGATGCTTGATGACATGCGGGGCGTCCGTGGCGTGTGGCGCGGTCGAGCCGCCGAGCCGGCTCCCTCCTGAAGTGCCCCTTCGGGGGCGGGCGGGCTCACCCGCCGCCGCGATGGGTGTAGAGGTCGAAGAAGCGCATGAAACCGCGGCGCTCGTCGGCGCCGACGTCGTCGAAGTCGAAGCGCACCTGCAGCCGCGGCAGCACGATCGACGCGATGCGCCGCGGCGGCAGCACCTGCCAGTCCAGGTGCAGCCGGCCACCGCCGATGCGCACGTCGGCGCCGTCGGCGCGCCAGGCCACCGCACGGCCACCGCTGGCGCCGGGAAGCCAGCGGCGCAGCTCGTCGGGTGTGCAGCCCATCTCGCGCTCGAAACGCGCACCGTCTTCGCACCGCACCGGCGAAGCCCGCTGCGCGTCGGCTCAGCCGCCGGCGATCGGCGGCCAGATCGCGAGCACGTCGCCTTCGGCCAGCCGGCGCGCCGCACGCTCGTGCGGCGGCACGAACACGCCGTTGACCAGCACCAGGTGCACCAGCTTCATCGGCAGGTTGAACGGCTCGACGACGTCGGCGATCGTCGCGTCGGGCGCCACGTCGATCGTCACCTGATTGCCGGCCCGCGCCTCGTGCGGCAGGTAGGACGTGAGGCTGGCGTAGAGCTTGAACGTGATGCGCATCGCGCGATGTTGCCGCACGGGCCGCCGCGGCGTGCTCAGGCCTTGACGAGACCCCGCGCGTGCTGGGCTTGCGCGCGCGCCAGGTAGGCCTCCATCAGCAGCGTCGGGTCGGCGAGCAGCCGGTCCTTCCACTCGCCCAGGCTCACCTGCCCCTCGACGAGGCCGCGCATCACGCCGACGTGCTCGGTCCAGCCGATGCTGTTGCAGCCGACCAGCCGGTCACCGGCAAACTGCAGGCTCAGGTGGCGCCAGGCGGCGCGGTCGGTCAGTTCGACCTGCTCGCCGCCGGGCACGCCCTCCCAGTGGCCGAAGCTGGCGGAGATCAGGCCCAGCGTGTCGAGCACGTTGATCTGCGTGACGCCCATGAGCTCGGCGCGCCGGCCGACCATGTTCAGCGCCGCGACGCGCGCCTGGTCGGCGGCGTTGGGCTGGATCGCGCTGACGATGGTCTTGCCGCTGATCTTGTCGAACGCCTCTGCGCAGTCGCCGGCGGCGTAGATGCCCGGCACCGTCGTCTGCATGTGCTCGTCGGTCAGCACGCCCTGCAGGCACTTGACTTCCGAGTGCTCGAGGAAGCCGATCGCCGGCTTGACCCCGGTGGCGCTGATCACCAGGTCGCACTCGAGCCACTGGCCGTCGGACAGGCGCGCGCGCAGCGGTGCGTGCGCCTCGATCGCCTCGACGCGCGTGCCGGTGAACACGCGCACGCCCTTGGCCTCGCACCAGTCCTTGATCATCCCGCCCGCGGTCGGGCCCATCATGCGCGGCACCATGCGGTCGCCCATCTCGACCACCGTCAGCTGCACGCCGCGCGCGGCCAGCGCCTCCATGATGATGCAGCCGATGAAGCCGGCGCCCATCTGCAGCACGCGCGCGCCCTTCTGGGCCCGCTGCGCGATCGCGCGCGCGTCCTTCAGCGTCCAGCAGGTGAGCACGCCGTCGGTGTGGATGCCGGGGATCGGCGGGCTCGCCGGGCGCGAGCCGGTGGCGATCAGCAGGCGGTCGAACGGCACGCTGCTGCCGTCGTCGAGCGCGATGGTGCGCGCCGTCGTGTCGACGGCCTTCGCGCGCACGCCGCGCTTCACGTCGATGCGCAGCTTCGCGTAGTGGTCCGGCCCGTGGCGCAGGTGCGTGCCGGCTTCGTCGATTTGGCCGATCAGCAGGTACGGGATCGCCATGCGCGAGTACGGCGCCTCGGGTTCGTCGCCGACGACCAGGATCTCGTCGGCCGGCGCGTGCTTGCGGATCGTCTCGGCGGCGATGACGCCGGCCGGGCCGGCGCCGAGGATGACGTGCTTCATCGTGCGGTCTCGAAGTAAGAAGGCGGTCTCGCGACCGCCTTCGGGTTCAGCGTGCCGGGCCGGTCACAGCCCCAGGCGCGCGCGCGTCTCGGGCCGCAGCGTGCCGTCGGGGTTCCAGCCGCGTACCTCGTAGTACTTCGGCAGCATCTCGGGCAGCTTGTTGACCAGGCCCTTGGCCGGGCCGGTCTTCGCCGGCTCGTTGAGCAGCCGCGGCGGCAGCGTGTCGTCCTTGGCGGTGAAGCCGGCGCGGTTGTTGAAGTCGCGCTCCATGTTCCAGATGCGCTCGCCGATGACGTTCAGGTTGTCGAGCGTGAAGTCGTCGCCGCACGCGGCGGCCAATTGCGGCTGCAGATCGGCCAGGCCCCACGCGAAGGTGGTGAACACGCAGGTGCCCGACGAGTCGAACACCGCGGTCGCGTCCTGGAAGGCCTTGACCAGCTCGGGCTTGCCGTCGGCGCTCAGCGGGTCGGTCTTCACCGGGATGCCGAGCACCTCCGAGGCCACCGTGTAGCCGCGCAGGTGGCAGGCGCCGCGGTTGCTGGTGGCGTACGCCAGGCCCATGCCCTGGATGCCGCGGCTGTCGTAGGCCGGGAACTCCTGGCCCTTGACGCTCATCGTCAGCTCCGGGTGGCCGTACTTGGCGGTCAGCCGCTTGCTGCCCAGGCCGATGTCCTTGCCGAAGCCGATGCCCTTGGCGGTCATGTCGGCGAACTCGCACAGCGCCTGCGCCGAGCCGAACGGCGCGGCGACGCCGATCTGCTCCTTGGTCAGCACGCCCATCTCGTAGAGCTCCATCACCGCGCCGACGGTGGCGCCGAAGCTGATCGGGTCCATGCCGTGCTCGTTGCAGATCAGGTTGGCGTACTGCAGCGCCTCGAGGTCGTTGACGCCGTTGGCCGCACCCAGCGCCCACGCCGCCTCGTACTCGAGGCCGCCCGAGGCGCCCCAGTACTGCGGCTTGTTCTGCACGCTGAAGTGAGTCGGGTCGATCTTGCTGATGCGCCCGCAGGCGATGGTGCAGCCGAAGCAGGCCTGGTTGGTCACCAGTTGCGGCTTGCCGTCGCTCTTGCGCGGCGTGGCCATCGCCTCGGCCGAGATGTCCTTCGCGCCCTCGAACTGCACGTCGCGGTGGTTGCGGGTGGGCAGCGCGCCGATCTCGTTGATGACGTTCATCAGCACCTGCGTGCCGTAGGTCGGCAGGCCCTGCCCGGTGACGGCGTTCTCGGCGAGGATCTTCTTCTTCTCGAAGGTGACCCTCATGAACTCCTTCGGGTTGGCGATGTTGCCCACGCCCTTGGTGCCGCGCACCGCGATCGCCTTCAGGTGCTTGCTGCCCATCACCGCGCCGACGCCCGAGCGCCCTGCGGCGCGGTGCAGGTCGTTGACGACGGCGGCGAACAGCACCTGGTTCTCGCCGGCGGCGCCGATGCTGGAGATGCGCAGCAGCGGGTCCTGGTGCTGCTTCTTCAGCGTCTCCTCGGTTTCCCAGACGGACTTGCCCCACAGGTGACCGGCGTCGCGCAGCTCGGCCAGGTCGTCTTCGATGTACAGGTACACCGGCTTGGCCGACTTGCCCTCGAAGACGATCATGTCCCAGCCGGCCATCTTCAGCTCGGCGCCCCAGTAGCCGCCCGAGTTGCTGCACGCGATCGCGCCGGTCAGCGGGCCCTTGGTGACCACCGTGTAGCGCCCGCCGGTCGAGGCCATCGTGCCGGTCAGCGGGCCGGTGGCCCAGATCACCTTGTTGTCGGGACTCAGCGGGTCGACCTTCGGGTCGACCTCCTCGACGATGTACTTGGTGGCCAGGCCGCGCGAGCCGATGTAGGCGCGCGCCCAGTCCATGTTCAGCGGCTCGGCCTTGACGGTGCCTGCACCGAGGTTGACGCGGAGGATCTTTCCTGCCCAGGACATGTGCGTGCTCCTTACGCCGCGGCGGGTTGGTTGCCGAGCTTGTCGGCCCAGGCCTGCATCCTGTTCAGGCCGGTCCAGTTGGCGTCGATGTAGGTGATGGCGCCGGTCGGGCAGGCCTCGGCACACGCCGGCTCGCCGCCGCACAGGTCGCACTTCTGCACCTTGCCGGTCTCCTGCACGTAGTTGATGGTGCCGAACGGGCAGGCGATCGTGCACACCTTGCAGCCGACGCAGGTCGTCTCGCTGACGACCTTGGCGCCGGTGAGCTTGTCGATCGTGATCGCCTCGACCGGGCACGCGTGCAGGCACCAGGCCTCGTCGCACTGCGTGCAGGTGTACGGCACCTTGCGCCCGGTGTGGTGGAAGTCGAACACCTTGATGCGCGACTTCGCCGGCGCGTAGGTGGCGTAGTTTTCGAACGAGCACGCCATCTCGCACTGGAGACAGCCGGTGCACTTGTCGGCGTTGATGTGCAAGGTCTTCTGCATGGTGTCCTCGGTGAGGTGGGGCCGGTGGTGCCTCGCGCGCGACGCGCCGCACCACTGATGTCGGCTGCTGCATATCTTCCGAACCCGTCGACACCGCCGATACCTGGGGCAAACCCTAGGACTGTCCCATCGCGTGACAACCCGGCGCCGCGCTCGCCCAAGGCGGCCGCAACGCCGGGCGGTGGCGTCGATCCCCTACCATCGGCGCGACGAGCGCCGCGCGGCCGCACCCCGTGGCCGCACCCCTCGGAGACCGCCCGATGCCGATGTCCCCGCCCGCTGCCTGGCGCCGCGGCCTGCGCCCGACGCCGGCCGCGACGGTGCCGCGCCATGCCGAGACGATCGCGCAGTCGCACGCGCGCTGCGCCGCGCTGGGACTGACGCGCATCGAACGCCCCGACCACGCCCCGCTCGGCCGCCCCGACCTGGCCCTGGTGCGCGAGCGCAACCTGCGCCTGTACGCCCACGCCGCGCCGGTGATGGAGATGCTGTACGAGCAGATCGCCGGCACCGAGAGCATGGTCGTGCTGTGCGACGCCACCGGCACGATCATCCACTCGATCGGTGACGACGACTTCCTCGAGCGCGCGCAGAAGGTGGCGCTGCAGCCCGGGGTCAACTGGTCCGAGCCGGCCAAGGGCACCAACGCGATCGGCACCGCGCTGGTCGACGAGGCGCCGACGCTGGTGCACGCCGACGAGCACTTCCTGCACGCCAACCACTTCCTGACCTGCTCGGCGTCGCCGATCGTCGACCCGCGCGGCAACGTGCTCGGCGTGCTCGACGTCACCGGCGACCACCGCAGCTACCACCGGCACACGATGGCGCTGGTCACGATGTCGGCGCGCATGATCGAGAACCATTGGCTCGACGACGACTTCCGCCACGCGCTGCGGCTGCACTTCCACCGCCGCGCCGGCTTCGTCGGCACGCTGATGGAGGGCATCGTCGCGATCGCCCCCGACGGGCGTGTCGTCGGCGCCAACCGCAGCGCGCTCGACCAGCTCGGGCTCAGCGGTGCGGCGATGCGGCTGCACACGCTGGACTCGCTGATCGGCACCGCGCTCGGCCCGCTGTTCGACCGCTCGCGCCAGGCCGCCGCGACGCCGATGGCGCTGGCGCTGCACGACGGCCGCGTCGTGCACGTGTACGCCCGGCTGCAGGGGCCCGTGTGGCGCGCCACGGCTCGAGCGCGCGCCGCGCGCTCGCCCCAACCGCCCGCGGTGCCGATGCTGCCGCCGGCGGCCGCCACGCCCGCGTCCGCCGGCGACGCGGCGCCGGCTTCGCTCGAGGCGCTGTGCACCGGCGACCCGGCCTGGGACCAGGCGGTGCAGCGGCTGCGCCGCGTGCTCGACCGCGGCGTGGCGATCGTGCTCGTCGGCGAGACGGGCACCGGCAAGGGGCTGCTGGCGCACACCATGCACCGCGCGTCGGCGCGCGCGTCGGGCCCGTGCGTCGAGTTGCACTGCGCGGCGGTGCCGGCGGCGCGTCTCGAGGCCGCGCTGTTCGGTGGCGACGGCGACGCCGGGGCGGTGCGGCGTGCCGCCGGCGGCACGCTGCTGCTCGACGAGATCGACGCGCTGCCGGCCGCGCTGCAGGCGCGCCTGCTGCACCACCTGCGCGACGACGGCGCCGATGGCGCGCCCGACGGCGACCCGGGTCCGGCGCAGGTCGTCGTCGCGACGCGCCACGACCTGCGCGATCGCGTGCGCACCGGCGCCCTGCGCGAGGACCTGTACTACCGCCTCGACGGCCTGACGGTGCGGCTGCCGCCGCTGCGCGAGCGCTGCGACCTGCCGGTGCTCGCGGCGCGCCTGCTGCGCCGCGACGGCGCCCAGGCGCTGCCGCTCGACCCCGATGCCCTGCAGCGGCTGCGCGCTCACGACTGGCCCGGCAACGTGCGCGAGCTCGCCAACGTGCTGCGCGCGGCGGCCCTGCTGGCCGGCCCCGGCGAACGCATCGGCGCGGCGCAGGTCGCGGCCGCGCTCGGCGACCCGATGCACGGGCCGGCCGCAGGCGCAGCACCGCCGGCCACCGACCCGCGCGACACACGCCCCGCCGGCACGCTCGAGCAGATCGAGATCGAGACCATCCGCACGACGCTCGACGCGTTCGGCGGCAACGTCACGGCCGCGGCGCGGCGCCTGGGCATCAGCCGCAACACCGTCTACCGCCGCCTGCGCGGCGGCCGCTGACCCGGGACGCGACGATGACCGCCGTCGGCCTGCGCCGCTCGACCCGACCGCCGTGCGTGCCTCGCGACGACCGGCCGGCACCGCGCCCGTGCGGCGCGGGGCTCGACCGGTGGCACGGCCGCGGGCGGTGCCACGCCGTCGTCGCGGCTGCGCTGGCGCTGGTGGCGCTGCTGGCGCCGTGGGCGACCGCCGCCGACACCGACGTGCCGTTCGTCGTCACGCCCGACCGCGTCACGCTGGCGATGCTCGAACTCGCCGGCGTCGGGCCCGACGACCACGTGATCGACCTCGGCTCGGGCGACGGGCGCATCGTGATCCTCGCGGCGCAGCGCTTCGGCGCCACCGGACTCGGCGTCGAGATCGTCGACGACCTGGTGCGGCGCAGCCGCGAACACGCGATGCGGGCCGGCGTTGCCGATCGCGTCGAGTTCCGCACCGAGGACCTGTTCGACACCGACCTGTCGCGCGCCACCGTGGTCACAATGTACCTGCTGCCCGCAGTCAACCTGAAGTTGCGCCCGCGACTGCTCGCGCTCGCGCCGGGCACGCGCGTCGTCTCGCACGACTACGATCTCGGCGACTGGCGCCCAGACCGCAGCGTCGTTGTCGACGCGCCCGACAAGCCGGTCGGACGCGACCCGCGCAGCACGCTGCACCTGTGGACCGTGCCCGCGCGCGTCGCCGGCAGCTGGTGCGGCGGCGGAGCCGCCGCGCACCGGCTGCGCATCGACCAGCACCACCAGGACATCGACGCCACGCTCGACGCGACGCCGCTGACCGGCCGCGCCGACGGCGCGCGGCTGCGGCTGCGCCCCGACGGCGACGGCACCGAGTGGGTGCTGCGGTGGCTCGCCGACGGCACGCTGCGCGTCGACGCCCCGACGTCGCTGCGCGGCGCGCGTTTCGTGCGCGCGGCCGCCGGCACCTGCGCGTCGCGCTGACGCCATGCCAGCCATGCAACTGCACAGCCCGGCGGCCGAGCGCAACCGCCAGCCGATCCTCGAGCGGCTGCAGCGCCTGCTGCCCCCGCGCGGCGATGCGCTCGAGCTGGCCAGCGGCAGCGGCCAGCACGTGGCGCACTTCGCCGCCGCGATGCCCGGCTGGACCTGGCAACCCAGCGACCCCGACCCGGCCGCGCTCGCGTCGATCGCCGCCTGGTGCGCCGGCCTGCCCAACGTGCACGCGCCGCTGGCGCTGGACGCCAGCGATGCAACGTGGGCCGGCGTGCCGGACCGCGTCGACCTGGTGCTGGCCGTCAACCTGTTGCACATTGCGCCGTGGGCGGTGTGCGGAGCGCTGATGGCCGGCGCCGCACGCCACCTCTCGCCGGCCGGGGTGCTCGTCGTCTACGGCCCGTTCTTCGAGGCCGATGTACCCACCGCCGCGAGCAACCTGGACTTCGACGCCGACCTGCGCCGCCGCGACCCTCGCTGGGGCCTGCGCGACCTCGCCGCGGTCGACGCGCAGGCGCGGTCGGCGGGGCTCGTGCGGCGCGAACGTGTCGCGATGCCGTCCAACAACCTGCTGCTGGCCTGGGGCCGCAGCCCAGGAGAACGACGATGACCACGCTGGCCAAACTGGCGCTCGGGCTGATGGGTCGATTGCGCCCCGCTGCGGCGCTCGGCGACGCCGAGCGCGCGATCGCGCTGCCGCGCGCGACGCACCACGGCGGACTGCCGCTGATGGACGCACTGGCCCGGCGCCGGTCGTCGCGCGAATTCGCGCAGCTTCCGCTCGAGCCGCAACTGCTCGGTGACCTGCTGTGGGCGGCGTTCGGCGTCAACCGTCGCGCCGACGGTGGCCGCACTGCGCCGTCGGCGCTGGATGCGCAGGAGGTCGAGGTTTACGTGGCGCTGCCGCAGGGCGCGTACCGCTACGACGCGGCCGGCCATCGGCTCGAGCTGGTGGCCGCGGCCGACCTGCGGCGCGTCACCGGCTACCAGGACTTCGTCGACGACGCACCGCTGGACCTGGTCTACGTCGCCGATCACGCGCGGCAGAAGCTGGTGCCCGCCGAACAGCGCACGCTGTACGCCGCCGCGTCGGCCGGCGCGATCGCACAGAACGTATACCTGTACGCCGCCAGCGCCGGGCTGGCGACCGTGATCCGCGCGTGGATCGACCGTCAGGCGATCGCCGACGCGCTCGGCCTCGACCCCGACCGGCAGGTGCTGCTGTCGCAGACCGTCGGCCACCCGAAACGCTGAGCCGCCGCGGCGCCGGGCCGGCCTGCGCAGGCTCGGGCAGGGCGAAGGCCGCGAGCTCGGCGCACGGCATGCGCAGCGGGCACGTCATCGCGCCACCGGCGCCACGCGTTGTGTTCGACGGCAGGCCGGCGTCGGCGACGGCGCCGTCGCTTCGCCGCCCAGGAGGACACCGATGACCCAGCAACGAACCGCCTTCCCTCGTCCCGTCGCGCGTACTGCCCAGGCCCGCCTCGCCGCCGCGCTCGTCAGCGTGCTCGCCGCCGCGCCGGCCGCCGCCGCGGGCACGGTCGGCGTGGACTTCGTGCAGCCGCAGCGCTTCACCGACATCGGCTTTGCCGCCGCAGACCGCGACCGCGCGATGGCGACGCTGCGCGCGCACCTCGAGCGACGCGGGCGCGAGCTGCTCGCCGACGGGCAGTCGCTGCAGGTCGACCTGCTCGACGTCGACCTCGCCGGCCGCGAGCACCCCGGCGCGCGGCGCGACCTGCGTGTGCTCGACGGCCGCGTCGACGTGCCGCGCCTGCACCTGCGCTACACGCTGCGCACCGGCGAGCGCGTGCTCGCCAGCGGCGAGGATCGCCTGACCGACCTCGCCTACCTCGACCACCTGCCGCCGCGGCGCGCGGCGCAGCCGCTGGCGCACGAGCGACGCCTGCTCGACGACTGGCTGGCCGAGCGCATCGCCCCTGCCGTGGCGCCGTGAGCGCCGTCGCCCCGGGACAATCCGTCTGGTCGCTGCGGCCGCGGCCCGCTACGCTGGCGGGGATGCAGACGTCCGACCCTCCCCCCCCCGCGGCGCCCGCCCCGGATTCCGGCGCAGCCGCGGGCGCCGACACCGTCCCCGCCTCCCCGTTCTCGATCGCGCTGCGGCCGCTCGGCTTCGCCGACCCGCTGCGCTGGGTCGCGCGCGGCGCGCGCGACTTCGCGCGCGCGCCGTTCATCGGGCTGTTCTACGGCGGCTGCTTCATGGTGATGGGCTGGGCGCTGATGAAGGTCTTCGAGCAGGCGCCGGCGTACACGCTGGCGCTGTCGGCCGGCTTCCTGCTGATGGGCCCGTTCCTGTGCCTGGGCCTGTACCAGACCAGCCTGCGGCTCGAGCGCGGCGAGCGCCCCGACTTCGGAGACTCGCTGCTCGCGTGGCAGACGCGCACCGGCACGCTGGCGATCTTCGGCTTCGTGCTGCTCGTGCTCGAGATGCTGTGGGGGCGCGCGGCGCTCGTGGTGTTCGCCGTCAGCTTCGACGGCATGCCCGACTTCAAGGGGTCGGTGCAGGCGCTGCTCGATCCCGGCAACCTGCAGTTCATCGTCGCCTACGTCGGCGTCGGGGGCGTGTTCGCCGGGCTGATCTTCGCGGTCAGCGTCGTCGCGATGCCGATGATCCTGCACCGCCAGACCGACGCGATCACCGCCGGCCTGACCAGCCTGCGGCTGGTGCTGACGCAGCCGCTGGTGATGCTGTTCTGGGGCGCGCTGATCACGCTGCTGGTCGTGCTCGCGCTGCTGCCCTGGTTTGCCGGGCTGCTGGTCGTCGGGCCGGTGCTCGGCCACGCCAGCTGGCACGCGTACCGCGCCGCCGTCATCGACTGAGAAGCCTCGATTCGTTCAGCGCGGCACGGCGCCGCCGGCGAGCAGCGCCCGGGCCTGCGCGAGCCAGGCCTTCAGCGTCGCGGCGTGCGCCGGGCCGACGCGCAACAGCACCTTCTGACCCGCGGCCAGGTCCTCGAGCGCCGGGTCGGCGAACTCGTAGCGCACCCAGGGGCGCGTCGACGCGATCGGGCCCCGGACCTCGGTCAGGTGCACCGGCAGCGGCACCGGCGCCTCTGGCGTCGCCAGCAGCAGGTCGATCACGTCGACGACGCGGTCGTTGAAGGCACGCCCGGGGTAGCCGAGATACTCGTAGGCAGCCTGCAGCTGCGGGTACAGGCGCAGGTACAGCGCCACCGCGCGCACCGGATCGACACTGGCGACCAGCCGCACGAAGGCGTCGTAGCGCGCCGCGTTGGCGGCACCGACGATGTTGCGACCGTCGACCACGACGGTGTCGAAGCGCCCCGGCGTGGGCACCACCGGCCAACGCTCGGCAGGCGCGTGCGCGCGGCCGAGGTTGTCGACGGTGGCGGCGACGCGGCGGGCGAAGTCGTCGGTGTGCACGAAGCGCAGCACCGCCTCGCGGCCGACCAGCGCCGCCAGCAGCGACTCGAGCGTCGGTGGCTGCGCCGCCTCGACGGGTTCGTCGCCCGCCACCGCGACCGCATCGATCGGGTAGCGAACCGCCGACGCCGTCGGTGCCGCCGCCGGCGCGACCTCGGCCACCGGTGCCGGCTCGGCCGGCGCCGGTGCAGCGGTCGGCCGCAGCCACCACCACGCGCCGACCGCCAGCGCCGCCGCGCCGATCGCCAGTGCCGCCCAGGTGCTGCGTGTGTTCATCGTCGGCCCCTCCTGCACGCCGCGGCCGCCGAAGTCGACGGCCCCCGCGCGCTACGTCGTCATCGGGTGCGACGCTGCGGCGCCGGGCGGGTTCCCCAGGGTTGTCCCGCGCCGGCTCGCGACACGCTCACGGCAGCAGCACGCTCGAGCCGGTGGTGCGGCGCGCCTCGAGGTCGCGGTGCGCGAGCGCGACGTCGGCCAGCGGGTAGCGCTGGTCGATGCGGATCTTCACCTGCCCCGACAGCACCATCGAGAACAGGTCGTCGGCCATCGCCTGCGTGCGCTCGCGCGTCGCGATGTGCGTGAACAGCGTCTGCCGCGTCACGTACAGCGAGCCCTTGGCGGCCAGCGTGCCGACCTGCAGCGGCGGCACCGGCCCCGACGCGTTGCCGAACGCGGCGAGCAGGCCGAACGGCGCGAGGCACTCGAGCGAGCGCTCGAAGGTGTCCTTGCCCACCGAGTCGTAGACCACCTTCACGCCGCGCCCGCCGGTGATCTCGCGCACCCGCGCGACGAAGTCCTCGGTGTTGTAGTTGATCGCGTGCGCCGCGCCGTGCTCGCGCGCCAGCGCGCACTTGGCGTCGCTGCCGGCGGTGGCGATCAGATCCAGCCCCAGCGCCCTGGCCCACTGACACGCGATCAGCCCGACCCCGCCGGCGGCGGCGTGGAAAACGATCGCATCGCCCGGCTGCAATCCGCCCTGCGGCAGCGTGCGCTTGAGCAGGTACTGCACGGTCAGGCCCTTGAGCATCATCGCCGCGGCGGTCTCGAAGTCGATGCCTTCGGGAAGCCTGACGACGTTCATCGCCGGCATCACGCGGCACTCGCTGTACGCGCCCGGGGGCATGCCGGCGTACGCGGCGCGGTCGCCGGGCGCCAGGTGCGTCACGCCGTCGCCGACCGCCTCGACGACGCCGGCGGCCTCCATGCCCAGCGTCAGCGGCAGCGCGTTGGCATACAGGCCGATGCGCTGGTAGACGTCGATGAAGTTCAGCCCGCAGGCATGGTGGCGGATGCGGATCTGCCCCGGGCCGGGTTCGCCCACCGGCCGCTCGACGAGGCGCATCTCGTCGGGGCCGCCGTACTTGTCGATCATCACGCACTTGCTCAGGGTCTCGGCCATCGCTTGCTCCGGGTGGGTGTCAGGGTGGGTCTCGGTCGAAGCGGCGCAGGTTAGCGCATCCCCGTGCGACGCCGCCGGCGGCGCACCATCGCCCCGTACAGGCCGGCATTGACGAGCGCCAGCAACGCGGCCAGCACCCACTGCGCCTCGCGCGTGAGCCCGGCCGGGTAGACCAGCGCTGCCAGGTAGTGCTCGACGAAGCCGCCGACGTAGCCCTGCTCGCCGGCCGCGCGGCGCAACGCGACCTCGAGCGGCGTCAGCGGACACAACCCGCCGCTGGCCTCGACCCACAGGCCCCAGGCCAGCGCCGGCAGGTGCAGCCACGCGAGGCGTGGCCAGCGCCACACGGCGAGCGCCCCGGCGGCGACCCAGACGACGAACAGCGCGTGCAGCGCGAGCACCACGTCGGCGAGAATGCCTTCGATCATGACCAAGCGATGTTCCCACGCGCGATGCAGCGGGTGACGCGCGCGCCGAACCTGGCGGTGGCCACGCTGTGGGCCGATCTGCTGCGCCACGCCGGCATCGACGCCAGCGTGCAGCGCGCCTGGGCCGGCAGCATCGCCGGCGAGATCCCGCCCGATCAGGCGCTGCCCGAGGTCTGGGTCGATCGCGACGACCAGCTCGCGGCGGCGCGTGCACTGCTCGACGGCCTGCGCCACGCCCCGCAGCGCGACTGGCTGTGCCGCGCCTGCGGCGAGCGTGTCCAGGGTGCGTTCGAGCAGTGCTGGAACTGCGGCGCGATGATGCCGTGCTGAGCCGGCGCATCGCACCGTTGCCATGCGCCTGACGCCCCGGCTCGCCGCCCTGCTCACGCTGCCGCCGCTGCTGTGGGCCAGCAACGCGGTCGTCGGCCGGCTGATGGTCGGCCACGTGCCGCCGCTGACGCTCAACGCGCTGCGCTGGATCGTCGTGTTCGTGCTGCTGCTTCCGCTGGGCTGGCGTGCGATCGCCGGCGCGGCGGCGCGGCGCGCCGTGGCGCAACGCTGGCGCGAGCTGGCGCTGCTCGGGCTGCTCGGCATGGGCAGCTACAACGCGCTGCAGTACGCGGCGCTGGTGACGTCGACGCCGCTGAACGTCACGCTGATCGCCGCCAGCACGCCGGTGTGGATGCTCGCCGTCGGCGCGCTGTGCTACGGCGAGCGCGCCTCTCGGCGCGCGCTGTTCGGTGCGGCACTGTCGCTGCTCGGCGTCGCGGTGGTGCTCGCGCGCGGCGAGCCGGCGCGGCTGGTGCAGGTGCGCTTCGTCGCCGGCGACCTGTGGATGCTGCTGGCCGTCGTCGCCTGGGCCTTCTACTCCTGGCGGCTCGCCCGCCCCGGCCCGCTGATGCGCGCCGACACGCGGCCGGCATGGAACTGGGCCGAGTTCCTGCTGGTGCAGGCGGTGTTCGGCGTGCTGTGGGCCGGCGCCTTCGGCGTGGGCGAAGCGCTGGCGGTGCCGCAGGCGTCGGTGCAGTGGTCGCTGCCGGTGGTGATGGCGGTGCTGTACGTCGCGCTGGGGCCGTCGATCGTCGCGTACTACTGCTGGGGCCGCGGCGTCGGCGCGGTCGGGCCCGCGGTGGCGGCGTTCTTCGCCAACCTCGCGCCGCTGTTCGCCGCGCTGATGCAAGGCGCGCTGCTGCACGAGTCGCCACGCCCGTACCACGCGCTGGCGTTCGGCCTGATCATCGCCGGCATCGTGGTCTCGACGCGACGCAAGCAGGCCCCGCGATGAACCCGGCCCCAGGCACCGACGAGCTGGCCGACTTCGCGCTGGCGCTGATCGGCAGCCGCTTCTCGGTCTCGCCGAAGCGGCTGCACGCGCCCGGACCCAGCGCCGAACAGCTGCGCCGCATCGTCGAGGCGGCAGGCACCGCGCCCGACCACCGCGAACTGCGCCCGTGGCGGCTGCTGCGCATCGCCGCGGCGCAGCGCGATGCGCTGGCCGACCTGTTCGAGGCCGCGCTGCTCGAACGCGACCCGGCCGCCGGCGAAGCCGAACGCGCCGAGGCGCGCGTCAAGGCGCACCGCGCGCCCGAGCTGCTGCTCGCCGTGGCGAAACTGCAGCCGCCGCACGACGACGTCGTCGAGCACGAACGCTACGTCACCCTCGGTGCGGCGCTGATGGCGCTGCTGCTGACCGCGCACGCGATGGGCTTCGCCGGCATGCTCACCAGCGGCCGCGCGCTGCGCAGCGGCGCGTTCGCCCGCGGGCTCGGCCTGGCCGACGACGAGCGCCCGGTGTGCTTCGTGTCGCTGGGCACCGCCAGCGAGGTGCGCCGCCACCCGCGCACCGCCGCCGACCAGTGGCTCGCCGACTGGGCACCGCGGCGCGCCGCGCCCTGATGTCGCGGCGCCTGCGGCGCGGTCAGTCCCGTTGCAGCCGGTCCTTGACGACGACCCAGCCGTTGTCCTGGGTCTCGATGTGGCCGCGTTCCTCGAGGTCCTTCATCACGCGGCTGACCATCTCGCGCGACGCGCCGACGACCTTGGCCAGGTCCTGGCGCGAGACCTTGCTGCGGATGATCAGCACGCCCTTGTCGTCCTCGGCCATGTCGAGCAGCGCGCGCGCGACGCGCCCGTACACGTCGAGCAGCGCCAGCGATTCGATCTGCCGATCGGCGGCGCGCAGCCGCGCGACCAACCCGCGCAGGATCGCGTACGCCAGACTCGCGGTCTCGGGCAGGCAGCGGGCGAACTCGTTGCGCCCGAGCACCAGCATGTCGGTCTGCACTTCGGCGCGCACCGTGGCCGAGTGCGGCTCGTTGTCGATCAGGCTCATCTCGCCGACGTAGTCGCCGGCCTGCAGCACCGCGAGGATCACCTCGCGGCCGCGCGAGTCCGAGGTCAGCACGCGTGCGCGGCCGTTGAGCAGGATGAACAACGCATTGCTCTTGCGCCCCTGCTCGACGACGATCTCGCCGCGGCGGAAGCGCCGCTTGACCACGCTGTCGGCGATCGTCTGCGCCTGGTCGTTGGTCAGCATCGAAAACAACGGCACGCGGCGGATCAGGTCGAGATTCGACAGCATCGACATCAGCGGTTCCTCCTGGTTGTGCGTCGGCCGGTGCCGGTCGACGGGCACCCGCGCTATCGACGCGCGCCAAGTGCCTAGAATTTCACTATTGTGCCGATTGCAGCGCCGGGCGGCACCCTGTGGCAACCCCATGTCATCATCGGCGTGGGGCCTGCACCACGCCGTCGCGCGGCCCGCGCGCTCCTTCCCGAGACTCCTGTCCCCCTCTTCGCGATGACCACTGCCCCCACCCACGCCCAGGTCCTGATCCTCGGCTCCGGCCCTGCCGGCTACACCGCGGCGATCTATGCTGCCCGCGCGAACCTGCAACCGCTGCTGGTCACCGGCATGGCCCAGGGCGGCCAGTTGATGACGACCACCGACGTCGACAACTGGCCCGCCGACGTGGCCGGCGTGCAGGGGCCGGACCTGATGCAGCGCTTCCAGCAGCACGCCGAGCGCTTCGACACGAAGATCGTGTTCGACCACGTCAACGAGGTCGACCTGTCGCAGCGGCCGTTCCGCCTGAAGGGCGACTCGGGCAGCTACTCCTGCGACGCGCTGATCGTGGCCACCGGCGCCAGTGCGAAGTACCTGGGCCTGCCCAGCGAGCAGGCGTTCATGGGCCGCGGGGTCAGCGGCTGTGCCACCTGCGACGGCTTCTTCTATCGCGGCGAGGAGGTGTGCGTCGTCGGCGGCGGCAACACCGCGGTCGAGGAGGCGCTGTACCTGTCGAACATCGCGACCAAGGTGCACCTGATCCACCGCCGCGACAAGTTCCGCGCCGAGCCGATCATGGTCGACAAGCTGATGGACAAGGTGACCGCGGGCAAGATCGAGCTGCACCTGTTCCACACGCTCGACGAGGTGCTCGGCGACGCCAGTGGCGTGACCGGCGTGCGGCTGAAGTCCGCGCAGGACGGCAGCACGCGCCAGCTCGCGCTCAAGGGGTGCTTCATCGCCATCGGCCACAGCCCGAACACCGACATCTTCAAGGGCCAGCTCGAGATGAAGGACGGCTACATCGTCACCCGGTCCGGCCTCGCCGGGATGGCGACGATGACCAGCGTGCCCGGCGTGTTCGCCGCCGGCGACGTGCAGGACCACGTCTACCGGCAGGCGATCACCAGCGCCGGCACCGGCTGCATGGCGGCGCTCGACGCGCAGCGTTTCCTCGAGCAGCAGCAGGGCTGACCGCAGCAGTCGCCCCCGGGCGCCGACGGTGCCAGCGCGCGTCGAACCTGGCTATAATTTGCGGCTTTGCTGAATCCCACGGAGAAGCGTCATGGCACGCGTCTGTCAAGTCACGGGCAAGCGCCCGATGGTCGGGAACCACGTGTCCCACGCCAACAACAAGACCAAGCGCCGGTTCCTGCCCAACCTGCAGTACCGCCGGTTCTGGCTCGAAACCGAGAACCGCTGGGTGCGCCTGCGCGTGAGCAACGCGGCGCTGCGGCTGATCGACAAGGTCGGCATCGACCAGGTCGTCGCCGACCTGCGGGCCAAGGGCGAACTCTGAACTAGGAGACCGAGATGGCGACCAAAGGCGGACGCGACAAGATCAAGCTGGAATCGACGGCCGGCACCGGGCACTTCTACACGACGAGCAAAAACAAGAAGACCACGCCGGAGAAGCTCGAGTTCATGAAGTTCGACCCGAAGGCGCGCAAGCACGTGCTGTACAAGGAAACCAAGCTGAAGTGACCCGGCCGCGCTGGCCGGATCACACCACGAGAAGGGCCCGTATCGCGGGCCCTTTTTCTTCTCACGGCGCCGGGCGGAGGCGGCATGCGTCGCCCGCCCACGCGATCAGGCGTGCGCCGCGGCGCGCAGCCTCAGCGAGAATTCCTGCAGCGCGGCGATGCCGCTGTCCTCGGCCTTGCGGCACCAGGCCTGCAGATCGGCGACGAGCTGCTCGGCCGAGACGTTGGTGCGCGTCCACAGCTGGCGCAGCTCCTCGCGCATCGCCACCAGCTTGGCCAGCTGCGGGCTGCCGCTGACGGCCTGCGCCAGCTGCGGCTTCACCGGGCTGGGGATCTTGTCGGCGTCGCGGTGCAGCCAGCGCTTGGCCAGCACGAGCTGGGCCAGGCGCGAGCTGTTGTGCGCGCCCTGCGCCTGCAGGTGCGCGATCTCGGCATGCACGGCGCGCCGCATCTCGGCCGCGTAGGTCGCCATCACCTCGTAGCGGTTGGCGATGATCGCCTCCAGCGTGCGGCTGTCGGCCACCGGTTTGACCTCGCCCAGCGCGAGCTTCGGCGCCGTCTTGCGCACCCTGGCCCAGCCGAGCATCTCGAGCACGCGGATGTAGCCCCAGCCGATGTCGAACTCGAACGGCTTGACCGAGAACTTGGCCGACGTCGGGTAGGTGTGGTGGTTGTTGTGCAACTCCTCGCCGCCGATGATCAGGCCCCACGGCGAGACGTTGGTCGACGCGTCGGGCGCCTCGAAGTTGCGGTAGCCCCAGTAGTGGCCGATGCCGTTGACCACGCCTGCGGCCCAGAACGGGATCCACACCATCTGCACCGCCCACACCGTGGCGCCGGCGGCGCCGAACAACAGCAGGTCGATGATCAGCATCAGGCCCACGCCCTGCCAGCTGTAGCGCGAGTACAGGTTGCGCTCGAGCCAGTCGTCGGGCACGCCGTGGCTGTACTTGGCCAGCGTCTCGGCGTTCTTCGCCTCGGCGCGGTACAGCTCGGCGCCCTCGCGCATCACGGTGCCCAGGCCGCGCGTCTGCGGGCTGTGCGGGTCTTCGTCGGTCTCGCACTTCGCGTGGTGCTTGCGGTGGATCGCGACCCACTCCCGGGTCACCATGCCGGTGGTCAGCCACAGCCAGAAGCGGAAGAAGTGCGACGGAACCGGCCCCAGCTCGAGCGCACGGTGCGCCTGCGCGCGGTGCAGGAAGATCGTCACCGACGCGATCGTGACGTGCGTCACCGCCAGCGTGAAGACGACGATCTGCCACCACGACGCGTCGAGCAGGCCGCGGGCGAGCCAGTCCACCAGCGAGCTCCACAGCACGGAAAGTTCATTCATCTCGGGATTCAGCCTCCCCGGCTGCAAACCGCCGGGATCGCGCGATTTTAGTCGACCACCCCCGCCGGCGCCGGTGGAAACCCCGTATGGCGCACCAGCACGGTGCGCGCCGGTTCAGGGCCGCTGCCAGACCGCCGCGAAGAAGCCGTCGGTGCCGTGCCGGTGCGGCCACAGCCGAAGCCGCCCGGCGGGTGCCAGCGACGCGGCGTCGGCCACCCCGGCATGCTGGAGCACTGCCGCCGCGTCGAGCGGACGCCAGCGCGGGTGGTCGGCGCCGAACGCGTCGGCCACCGCTTCGTTCTCGGCCTCAAGCAGGCTGCAGGTGGCGTACACGAGGCGTCCGCCCGGCGCCAGCAGCCGCGCCGCCGCGTCGAGCACCGCGCGCTGCGTCGCGACCAGCGCCTCGACGGTGTGCGGCGTGTGGCGCCACTTCAGGTCGGGGTTGCGGCGCAGCGTGCCCAGCCCCGAGCAGGGGGCGTCGACAAGCACGCGGCCGACCTTGCCCTCCAGCCGTTGCACGCGCTCGTCGCGCTCGTGCGCGATGGTCATCGGGTAGACGTGGTCGATGCCGGCGCGCTGCAGCCGCGGCTGCAGCGCCGCCAGGCGCGAAGCCGAAACGTCGAACGCGTACAGCCGGCCGTTGCCGCGCATCATCGCGCCGAGCGCCAGCGTCTTGCCACCGGCGCCGGCGCAGAAGTCGACCACCGTCTCGCCGCGCCGTGCCCCGCTGAGCAGCGCCAGCAACTGGCTGCCCTCGTCCTGCACCTCGACTTCGCCGCGCTGCAGCGCCGCGACACCGCGCAACGACGGCTTGCCCTGCACGCGCAGTCCCCACGGCGAGTACGGCGTCGGCTCGGTCGTGATGCCGGCGTCGGCCAGCGCGGCGCGCGCGGCTTCGCGGCGCGCCTTCAGCACGTTGACGCGCAGGTCCAGCGGCGCCGGCGCCAGCAGCGCACGCGCCAGCGCCCAAAACTCGTCGTCGGCGAGTTGCGCGCGCAGCGCCGCGGCGAGCCAGTCGGGCAGGTGGTGGCGCAGCGTGTCGGGCAGCGTCTCGACGTCGCAGGCGCGCGCGGCATCGAGCCACGCGCGCTCGCCGGCGTCCAGGCTGCGCGCGAGCGCGTCGGTGTCGCCCGCCCAGGCCAGCGCGGCGATGCGGCGCTCGACGGCGCCAGGCGCGTCGCGCGCGAGGTGGCGCCAAAGCGGCAGGCGGCGCAGCGCGGCGAACACGGTGTCGGCGAGCAGTTGGCGCTCGCGTGGACCGAGCCCCGGTTGGCGCCGCACGTAGGCGGCGACGACGGCGTCGGCGGCGGCGTCGAAGCGCAGCACCTCGCGCAGCAGCGCCTGCGCGTGGTCGAGCAGCGAACGGGCGCGCGCGGCAGGCATCGTCGACCGCGACCGGGCCGGCGCGGTCCGATCAGCCGGGCACGCCGGCGAAGCGCCACTGCGGCGCCCCGTCGGCGTGGCGCACGATGCCGCCGTCGATGCGCAGCGCACCCTCGACGAACCAGCGCACCGCCAGCGGGTAGATCACGTGCTCCTGCGCGAGCACGCGTGCCGCCAGCGTCGCCTCGGTGTCGTCGGCGAGCACCGGCACCGCGGCCTGGATCACGATCGGGCCGTGGTCGAGCTCGGCGGTGACGAAGTGCACCGTCGCACCGGCGAGCTTGCAGCCGGCATCGAGAGCGCGGCGGTGCGTGTGCAGCCCGGTGAACGCCGGCAACAGCGACGGGTGCACGTTGAGCATGCGCCCGGCGTGGCGTTGCACGAACGCGGCGTCGAGGATGCGCATGAAGCCGGCGAGCAGCAACAGATCGGGCGCACGCGCGTCGACGGTGGCCGCGAGTGCGGCGTCGAACTCGGCGCGCGAGGCGAAGCGGGCGCGGTCGACCACCTCGGTGGCGATGCCGTGCTCGCGCGCGAAACGAAGCCCGGCCGCGTCGTCGCGGTCGCTGATCACCGCCACGACCTGCGCCGGCCAGCGCTGCACGCGGCCCGCGTCGACGATGGCCCGCAGGTTCGAACCCCGGCCGGAGATCAGGACCACGATGCGCGTCACCGCGGCAGTGTAGCCAGCCGAGCGCCGGCGCCCGCGCGATGGCCGCCGCCTAGAATCGCGCGCATGAAAGCCCGCGTCCTCTCCGGCATGCGCCCCACCGGCGCGCTGCACCTCGGCCACTACCATGGCGCCCTGAAGAACTGGGTGCGCCTGCAGGACGAGTACGACTGCTACTACTTCGTCGCGGACTGGCACGCGCTGACCACGCACTACGAGGAGCGCGACGTGCTGGAGAAGCACGTCTACGAGATGGTGATCGACTGGATCGCGGCCGGGCTCGACCCCGAGCGCTGCACGATCTTCATCCAGAGCCGCCTGCCCGAGCACGCCGAGCTGTTCACCCTGCTCGCGATGGGCACGCCGCTGGGCTGGCTCGAGCGCGTGCCGACCTACAAGGACCAGATCGACAAGCTCAAGGACCGCGACCTCGCCACCTACGGCTTCCTCGGCTACCCGCTGCTGCAGGCCGCCGACATCCTGATCTACAAGGCCGCCTACGTGCCGGTCGGCGAGGACCAGGCGTCGCACGTCGAACTCACGCGCGAGGTGGCGCGCCGCTTCAACCACCTGTACGGCCGCGTGCCCGGCTTCGACGACAAGGTCGCCGCCGCGCTCGCGCGGCTGGGCAAGGACGACGCGCGCTACTTCGACAAGCAGCGCAAGGCCTACGGCGAGACCGGCAGCGCAGACGCGCTGGCCAAGGGCGAGGCCGTGGTGCGCAGGGCCGTCGGCGCCGTCGCCGGCTGGAGCGACGACGACACTGAGTTGCTGCTCGGTCACCTGCGCGGCAGCGGCAGGACCATCCTGCCCGAGCCGCACGCGCTGCACACCGAGGTGCTGCGCCTGCCCGGCCTCGACGGCACGAAGATGAGCAAGAGCTACGGCAACGCGGTGCTGATGCGCGACGAGCCGGCGGTGGTCGAGAAGAAGATCCGCGGCATGACCACCGACCCGGCGCGCGTGCGCCGCACCGACCCGGGCAACCCCGAGCGCTGCCCGGTGTGGCAGTTCCACAAGCTCTACAGCGACGAGGCGACGCGCAACTGGGTCGTCGAGGGCTGCACCAGCGCCGGCATCGGCTGCCTCGAGTGCAAGCAGCCGGTGATCGACGCGATCGTCAGGGAGCAGCAGCCATGGCGCGAACGCGCCGCGCCCTACCTCGCCAACCCGAAGCAGGTGCACTGGGTCGTCGAAGTCGGCACCGAGCGGGCGCGCACCGTCGCCAGACGCACGATGAAGGACGTGCGCGAGGCAATGGGGCTGAACTACTGAACTGCTGAAGCGCGCGTCGGGCGACCCCGACGCACTCGGCGGCCACCGCACGCCGAGCTTGGCGATGAGGATCGGGCGGCGTTGGCCGTTCGAGCGAGGCGGCTTCCTGCAAGACGCCTGGCCGCGACGTCGCCCCGACGCGCCTGACGCACACTCGGGGTTCCGACCCGTCCGACGCATCGACCCGCCCATGCCCACCCGCGCGCTGCCCGCCCAGGAACTCGTCCGCCGCTGCGACCCGGCGTTCCTCGACGCCGCCGAGCCGGCCGCGCCCGATGACGCGCAGCGCATCGTCGGCCAGGAACGCGCGCGCGCCGCGGTCGAGTTCGGCATCGCGACGCGGCACGACGGCTTCCACCTGTTCGTGATGGGCCCGCCCGGATCGGGGCGGCGCAGCCTGGCGCGGCGCGTGATCGCCGGCGTCGCGGCGAACGACGCGCGCCGGCGCAGCGACTGGGTTTACGTCAACAACTTCGAGCGCGCGCACCAGCCGATCGCGCTCGAACTTCCCGCGGCCCAGGGCACACAACTGTGCGCCGACATGAAGGCGCTGGTGGCCGACCTGCGCACGCTGATCGCCGCGGTGTTCGAGTCCGAGGAGTACGCGACGCAGGTCGAGCGCATCAACCACGAGTTCAAGGACCGTGCCGAGCAGGCGCTGCGCGAGGTCGCGCAGGAGGCGCAGCGGCGCGACCTGGCGATGATCCGCACGCCGGTCGGGTTCACGTTCGCACCGCAGAAGGACGGCGAGGTGATGTCGCCCGAGGTCTTCGAGGCGCTGCCCGAGGACCGCCGCGCCGAGCTGCAGAAGGCGGTCAGCGAGCTGCAGGACCAGCTGCTGCGCATGCTGCGCGCGCACATGCGCATGCGCAAGGAACACGCCGACCGCGTGCGCGCGCTCGACCGCTCGATGACCTTGCTGGCCGTCGAGCACGCCGTCGACGACATCAAGGCCCGCTACGCCGCCCTGCCGCGCGTATGCGCCTACCTCGACGCGGTGCGCGCCGACGTGATCGACAACGCGAACGACTTCCGCACCCGCGACGACGACGAAGGCAGCGGCACACGCCCCGAGCGCCAGGCCGAACTCGCGCGCTACGAGGTGAACCTGGTGCTCGACGCCGGCGCCAGCGACGGGGCCCCGATCGTCGAGGCCGACCTGCCGTCGTACCAGCACCTGGTCGGCCGGGTCGACCACATCGCGCGCTTCGGCGCACTGCTCACCGACTTCCGCATGATCAAGGGCGGGCTGCTGCACCGTGCCAACGGCGGCTACCTGCTGATCGACGCGGTGAAGCTGCTGCAGCAGCCGTTCGCCTGGGCCGCGCTCAAGCGCGCTTTGCTGCGCCGCGAGATCCGGCTCGAGTCGCTGGCCGAGATGTTCAGCGTGGTCTCGACGGTTCAGCTCGAGCCCGAGCCGATCCCGCTGCAGGTGAAGGTGGTGCTGGTCGGCGAGCGCTGGGTGTGCCAGCTGCTGCAGGCCGTCGACCCCGAGTTCGACGAGCTGTTCCGCGTGCTCGCCGACCTCGGCGACGACATGCCGCGCGGCGCCGACACCGAGCGCGCGCTGGCGCGCATGCTCGCGGTGCACCTGCAGTCGCGGCAGCTGCTCGAGCCCAGCGGCGCCGCTCTGGCGCGGCTGATCGACCACGGCGTGCGGCTGGCCGGTGACGCGACGCGCATCACGGCGCAGGTGCGCCGGCTGCTCGACGTGCTGCTCGAGGCCGAGCACGGCGCGCGCGCACGCGGCGAGGCGCGCATCGAGGCGCAGGACGTCGCCGCGGCGATCGCCGCGCGGCGCGAGCGGGTGGCGCGCGTGCACGAGCGCGTGCACGACGCGGTGCAGCGCGACATCCTGATGATCGCCACCACCGGCGAGCGTGTCGGCCAGGTCAACGGCCTGTCGGTGTACGAGATCGGCAACGAGAGCTTCGGCCGCGTCACGCGCATCAGCGCCACCTCGAGGCTCGGCGACGGGCAGGTGATCGACGTGCAGCGCGAGACCCAGCTCGGCGGCCCGCTGCACGCCAAGGGGGTGATGATCCTGTCGTCGTTCCTCGCGGCGCGCTACTCGCGGTTGCAGCCGTACGCGATCGCCGCCAGCCTGGTGTTCGAGCAGACCTACGGCCTGGTCGAGGGCGACAGCGCGTCGCTCGGCGAACTCGTCGCCCTGCTGTCGTCGATCGCCGACGTGCCGGTGCGCCAGTGCTGGGCGGTCACCGGATCGGTCAACCAGTTTGGCGACGTGCAGGCGATCGGCGGCGTCAACGAGAAGGTCGAGGGCTTCTTCGACGTGTGCGCCGCGCGCGGGCTCGACGGCACGCAAGGCGTGCTGATCCCCGAGGCCAACGTGTCGCACCTGATGCTGCGCGACGACGTCGTCGACGCGGTGGCCGCCGGGCGCTTCGCGGTGCACGCGGTGCGCAGCGTCGACGACGCGCTCGAACGCATGACCGGGCTGCCAGCCGGCGACCCCGGCCTGGCGCAGGCCGACACGGTCAACGGGCGCATCGCGCTGCGGCTGCGCGAGTACGCGCGGCTGCGCCGCGGCGAGCCCCGCGTGACGCGCCGCCGCGCGCCGGGGATGCTGCGTCGCGTCGTCGACGACGGAGGCCGCACGTGAGCGCCGAGGCCCGCCCGCAGTTGCTCACGCTGCTCGACGACGCCGCGCTCGCAAGGCACGTGATCGAGGTGTCGACGGCGCTCGCGCAGGTGCTGCGGCGCCCGCTGGAGGTGGTCTACGTCGAGAGCGTGCCGGCGCTGATCGCCGCTTCGCTGCCGTTCACGCAGGTGCTCGCCGAAGGCGGCGCACAGTGGCACCGGCTCGAGCCGGTCGACGTCGAGCTCGGCTACCGCGCGCAGGCCGAGCGGCTGCGCGCGCTGACCGAGCGCATCACGCTGCGCCACGCCGTGCACTGGTCGATGCGCGTGGTTCGCGGCGCGCTGCCGCGCGCCGCATTCGAACTGCATGCGCAGTCCGACCTGGTGCTCGTCGGCACGGCGTCGCCGGCGCTGGCGCCACCGCGCCGTGCCACCGCGCGACCGGTGATCGTCGCGGTCACGGACGACAGCGAAGCCGGCCGGCGCAGCAAGCAGGTCGGTCGCGAGGCCGCGCAGGCGCTGGGCGGCACGCTGGTCGTGCGCCACGCCGCATCCGGCCGCACGAGCGACACCGTCACGGCAGCGCGCTGCGACTTGCTCGTGCTGCCGCGGGCGCTGGCCACCCCAGCGATGCTGGCCACCTTGCCGCAGCCGGCGTTGCTGGTGGGATGAAGGTCGCGCCGGTGCGCCCATCGCGGCGCGGCGCCAACGAGCCAACGAGCCAACTAAATCAGGGCCCCGCGGGGCCCTGATTTCGATCCTTCACTTGGGGTGGCTGATGGGATACAAAACGGCGACCTAAGCTGTTGATCTCATTGGGAAAAGCGCCGAGGAAAACTGACTTGTTCCCCCGTCTGTTCCCCTTGTCCGCATGGGACGTCTTGAGACCATCAGCAACGACATTCTGGCGGTCCTGCCCGTCGCCCGCAACGTCGCGATGCTTATCCGTCCTTCAACGCGGAAAGGTAGGCGGTGGCAACCTCTGCGCAGTGCTCCATGCTCGGCTGATACCCGGTCGCAGCGATCGCCTCGAAGGTCGCCACAAACCCGGCCCCGGGTTGCCAGATCTGCTCCAGGAACCTGTCCCGGTGCCGCACAAGGAAAGGCGCGGCTGCCGCCAGCGCATCCGGCTCCCGCTCGACCACCATGGCGAGGTCGAACAGATCGCGCGCCGTCGCACGGTCCCCGCGGTGGTACATCTTCTTGGCGATCACCTCCGCAGCCGTCTCGACGCGCACCGGCCGCCCCTGGATCTCCCACCGCTCCCAGGCCGCGTCGGTGAGGTTCGGTGCGGCCACGAAGTCGATCTCGCCTTCCTCGAACTGCAGCTTGACGAACGAGCCCGGCATCTCCGTGTACTCCTCGGTCAGCGATGCCGCCGTGTCGCTGAGTCGGGGCGTCACGTAGCCGAGGTACTGCGGATCCGGCACGAAGATGTCGATGTCCTTGCTGAGGCGGTGTCCGTACCTGAACATCAGGACGGTCCCGCCTCCGAAGGTCCAGAACGGGTCCGCAAGCCCCCCATGGCGCTGGATGTCGTCGACCAGCTGCAGCGCTCGCGGGAACAGCACTTCCCAGGGGCCAGACGGCAGCGACCTCATTGCACGCTCATCACGCCCAGAGGCCCTGCCGGTGCACGGCCAGTGACCTGGCGAGCTTCGCGACGTTGCGCCACACAGCCTTGGGGGCCACGCCCTCGTTCGCGGCGGCTTCCTCCACGGCCATCACCACCAAGGGCACCGGCGCCTCGTCCAGCAGGTGCGTCAGGTGGGCCGCGTAGCCCTTCGGTACGCTGCCGCTGACCAGCGCGTGACCGAGCGTGTCGGGCGGCACCTCCTGGACGTAGCTCACGCTGGCGTTCTTCGCCGCCATCCACAGTCCCCGCTTCCGGGCGCGCGCTGCCTGGCTGGGCGGATCGAGGTCCAGCCCCAGCACGGCCAGCACCTGGGCGACCCGGTTGAATCCCAGATCGCTCAGCGCGCCCGCTTCCAGGCCGACCAGCGTCTGCCGCGAAAGCCCGCTCAGCTGCGCGAGCCGGGACTGCGTCAGTCCCAGCGCCTCGCGCCGCTCGCGGATGATGGTGCCCAGGTTGGAGAGGTCCACAGCTTGGCCTGAAGCCTTGTCAAATATTTTGGACATTCTAGCGCCTCCGGACCGCACCCGCCAGGCGCTCGCCAGCGGCGCCGCAGGCCGCTCGCTGCCCACAGCCGTGACAAACGTGCTCGCTGTCGGGCCACTGCGGGAGCTCGATTCCATCGATCAGTCGACGGCGCCTCGCTGCAACGGCTTCGATTTGCTCCCGCGACATCAAGCGGACCACTCGTGCGGCCGGCGGCGCTGAGTGCCGGCCAGGGAAGAGGACGAACGCCTCGTCAGACACTCGAACACGGAGTTCGTCCTCAACGGCCACCCGCTGCGCCGAGAGCTGGATGACATCCGGCGTTCTCACCGCTGGGGCCGACCGCGTCTTCAGTTCGACCAGCACGACCACACCGGTCGGCAGCCGATAGGCCCTGTCCACCCTCGCCACGATGGGCCAGCGGCTCTTCGACCTGAACTGCGCCTCCACGCAGATCAATTCGGCGTCCCGCAGAGCGGCCGGTCGGTCCCTCCACTCTGCAACGCGTGCGCGGTGACGCCGGAACAGGTGCCACGCGACTGCCAAGGCGACAGCCAGGAGCAGCACCCACGGCCACATCGGCTCGAACCTCATGGTCGACGCCTTGCCGACCATCGCCGCCAGCCATGCGCCACGAAACCCAGGATCCACCTAGTCAACCCTAGCAGTGGCGGGCAGTGCTGCAGAACTGTGCAAAGGCGGGGCCCGGCCGCATAGTAGGCCGCCACCAGGCGTCGCCCCCAAGGCCGCGGCCTCAGGACCGTGTCCCTGAAGTCGCGCAGCGAATCGGTCTGCCAGGCGTCTCCGAAGACCATCGTCGCGATGAAGCACCTCTCCCCTGATCGTCGAGCCGAACCGCCACCTGGCGCTGAGGCGCGCCGCCCCTGCAGTTCGAAACGCGCATGGGCAGCGATACCCCTGCGGCGGGCCTCTTCCTGCGATGGGCTTCGACGCGGCCCGTGGACGGATTCGAGAACCACCAGGCGTTCACACCGTCCCATCTTCGCCAGCTCGGACGCCCCAACAGCGCCGTCACCGCGCCGTGCCTTCCCGGTCTTCATTCCGTGATCGCCGGCTGGAACACGCCGTTCGTCACCGCAGCGGCCTGCTGCACGTCAGGCTCCTTCGGGACCTTGATCG
>NZ_DAOKZA010000023.1:0-54220 GCF_035325925.1 Azohydromonas sp.
CGGTGGCCACGCTGCCGGTGATGGTGCTCGCGGTGGGCATCGGCGTGGACTACGCGTTCTACATCTACAACCGGCTGCAGCTGCACCTCGCCGACGGGCAGCCGATCGTCAAGGCGCTCGAGCACTCGATGCTCGAGGTCGGCATGGCGACGATCTTCACCGCGATCACGCTGGCCATCGGCGTGGCCACCTGGTCGTTCTCGGCGCTGAAGTTCCAGGCCGACATGGGCCAGCTGCTGGCGTTCATGTTCATGGTCAACATGGTGATGGCGATGACGGTGCTGCCGGCGTTCGCCGTGTGGCTCGAGCGGCTGTTCCCGCGGCGCGCGCCGGTGCGCGCCTCGGGGCTGCTGCGTCACTGAGGGCGGCGGCGGTGCGCGCACGCGGGTGGGGGCCGTTCGTGGTGCTGGCGGTGCTGGGCTTCGGCGGCGCCGCGGCGGCGCTCGACGCGGCGCTGCTGCGGGTGGCGCCGCGCGCGGCGGTGCACACGCCGGCGGCGACGTCGGCGATGCTGCTCGGCGCGGCCTGGGCCGGCGCGCGTGCGGTCGCGGTCGGCGAACACGGCGTGGTGCTGCTCGCCGACGACGAGGGCCGCGCGCCGCCGCGCCAGGCGCAGGTGCCGCTGGACGCGACGCTGACCGCGGTGCACTTCGCCGACGAGCGCCACGGCTGGGCCGTGGGCCACTGGGGCGCGATCGTCGCCAGCGACGACGGCGGCGCGACCTGGCGCCGGCAGCGCCTCGACCTCGACGAGGACCGGCCGCTGTTCGCGGTGCACTTCTTCGACGCGCGCCACGGCGTCGCGGTCGGGCTGTGGTCGCTGGTGCTGACCACCGACGACGGCGGTCGCAGCTGGCGCCAGCGCGAGCTGGCGCCGCCGCCCGGCGCTGCGAAGGCCGACCTCAACCTGTGGTCGCTGTTCGCCGACCGCGAAGGCCGCGTCTACGCCACCGGCGAGCGCGGCTTCGTGCTGCGCTCCGACGACCGCGGAGCGACCTGGCGCTACCTCGCCACCGGGTACAACGGTTCGCTGTGGAGCGGCATCGCGCTGGGCGGCGGTGCGCTGGTCGTCGGCGGTCAGCGCGGGTCGCTGTGGCGCAGCGACGACGACGGCGCAAGCTGGCGCGCGGTCGACCTCGGCGCGCGGCAGTCGGTGACGGCCTTTGCTGCGCGCGGCGACACCGTCGTCGCGGTCGGGCTCGACGGACTGGTGGCCACCAGCGCCGACGGCGGGCGCAGCTTCGTGCTGCAGCCGCGCGAAGACCGGCTGTCGCTGACGGCGGTGCTCGCCGCGGGCGACGGGCGCTTCCCGATGTGGTCGCGCGCCGGAGCGGTGCCCCCCTGACGTCGAGGTCACTCCCGCGGCGATGCGATGAACCCCCGCGCGCGACCGCGCATCGGCAGCCGGCGGCGCCTGATCGCGTCGTCGCTGTGGCTGGCCGCGCTCGGCGCGTTGGCGTGGCCGCGCGCGACGCCGGTGCACGCGCGCGACGCCCGCCGCCTGCGCCCGCCCGGGGCGCTGGCGCCCGGCGCCTTCGAGGCCGCCTGCGTGCGCTGCGGGCTGTGCGTGCGTGCCTGCCCGCCGCAGGCGCTGCGCCTGTCGACCGCGACCGAAGGTGCGGCGCCACCCGGCACGCCCTACCTGCGCGTGCGCGAGCGCCCGTGCCTGATGTGCGACGGCCTGCCGTGCGTGCGCGCCTGCCCCACCGGCGCGCTCGACCCGGCGCTGCGGCGCGCCGGCGCGATGCGCATCGGCCTGGCGTCGCTGTCGGACCCGAAGGCCTGCTTCAGCCACACCGGCGCGGCGGCGTGCCGCAACTGCTGGTCGGCGTGCCCGCTGAAGAACCGCGCGCTGCGTATGCGTGCCGGCGCGACGCCGCTGGGCGGGCGACTGACCCCGGTGGTCGACGCCGAGGTCTGCACCGGCTGCGGGCTGTGCGAGCGCGCGTGCGTCGCCGCCGAGCCGGCGATCACGGTGCGCGTGCGCGGCGATGCGAGCGCCTGACGCTCTGCGCCGGCCGCGCCGCGCGCCACGCGCGCTGCGCCGCGTGCGCTGGCTGGCCGCGCGGCGTGTCGTGCAGGCGCTGGTGATCGCGGCGTTCGCCGGTGCGCCGTGGTCGGCCGGCGCGCCGGTCGTCGCAGGCACGCTGGCGGCCAGCCGCTGGTTCGACGCGTTCACGCTGGCCGACCCGCTGGTGGTGCTGCAGGCGGGGTTCGCCGGGCAGGCGCTGGCGTGGCCGGCCGTGGCCGGGGCGCTGGTCGTGGCCGCGTTCGTCGGCGTGGTCGGCGGGCGCGTGTTCTGTGGCTGGGTGTGCCCGGTGGGGCTGATCGCCGACGCCGCGGCGGCGACGCGCCGCGCGCTGGGCCTGCGCCGGCGCGCGTGGCCTGCGCCGGTCGACCGGCGCGCGCGCTGGCTCGTGCTCGCCGGCGTGCTCGCGGCCAGCGCGGGCACCGGCACGCTGGCCTGGGAGGCGGTCAACCCTGTGACCCTGAGCGGCCGCGCGCTGGCGTTCGGTGCCTGGGGTGCCGCGACGGCGGCGCTGGCGGCGGTGTTCGTGTTCGACGCCGTCGTGCTGCCGCGCGGCTGGTGCACGCACCTGTGCCCGCTCGGCGCGCTGCACGCGGCGAGCGGGGGCTGCGGCGTGGTGCGCGTCGCTGCAACGCGCCTCGAGGCGTGCACGCGCTGCGGCGACTGCCTGGCGCGCTGCCCCGAGCCGCAGGTGCTCGCGCCGGTGCTGCGCACCGGCGCCGCGACCACCGCCGTCATCGCAGGCGACTGCCTGCGCTGCGGGCGCTGCGTCGAGCGCTGCGACGCCGAGGTGTTCGACTGGCGCGTCACGCTGCGCGCGCGCTGAGCCGGCGCGCAGCGGGCCTCACTCGATGTTCTGCACCTGCTCGCGCATCTGCTCGATCGCGACCTTCATCTCGACCGCGACGTTCGTCAGTTCGAGCGCCGACGACTTCGAGCCCAGCGTGTTCGCCTCGCGCTGCAGTTCCTGGATCAGGAAGTCCAGCCGCTTGCCGACCTCGCCGCCCCTGGCGAGCAGCCGCTCGATCTCGTCGAGGTGCGCGCGCAGGCGCGCCAGCTCCTCGGCCACGTCGATGCGCAGCGCATAGGCGGCGGCCTCGTTCAGCGCGCGCTCCTGCTGCGCCTCGGCGCCGACCGGCGACGCCGCGCCGGTGGCCTGCAGCGCTTCGTGCCAGCGCTCGACGAAGCGCTGCTGCTGGCGCTGCACCACCGCCGGCACCAGCGGCGCGGCCTGCGCCGCCAGATCGCGCAGCCGCGCCAGGCGCTCGGCGAGCACCGCGACGAGCCGCGCGCCCTCGCGTTCGCGCGCCGCGCGCAGCGACTCGATCGCGCGCTGCGCGGCGTCGAGCACCGCGTCGTCGAGCCGCGGCGCCGGCGCCGCGGCGCGGCACCACTGCATGACTTCGTGCGTCGACAGCGGCGCGGCCTGCGGCAGCCACGACTGCACCTGCGACTCGATCCGAGACAGCCGGTGCAGCTGCTCGGCGACGGGTTGCGGCCACGCGGCGTCGGCGTCGCGCGCGGCGGCCACGCGCAGTTCGATCTTGCCGCGACGGAACGCCGCGCCCAGGCGCTCGCGCAGCGCCGGCTCGAGGCCGCGCAGCTCGTCGGGCAGCCGGAACGCCAGGTCGAGAAAACGGCTGTTCACCGAGCGCAATTCGACCGTTGCCGCGGCGCCGGACCCCGCAGCATCGGGCCCTTCGCACGCGCCCGCGGCGGCGCTCGCGTAGCCGGTCATGCTGTAGACTGACATCGCGCTGTAGCCTCGAAAATTCCCATTATGTCGAAGCCCAAACCAGCCCCGCTGCCCTCGGGCACCGTGGTCGGTGGCTACCAGATCGTCAAGAAGCTGGCCGCCGGGGGTTTCGGTGTGGTCTACCTCGCCGAGGACGAGCAAGGGCACCTCGTCGCGATCAAGGAATACCTGCCGGCGTCGCTGGCCGAACGCGCGCCGGGCGAGCTCACGCCGCGTGTCAAGCCCGAGAAGCAGCCGCTGTACCGCCTGGGCCTGAAGAGCTTCTTCGAGGAGGGGCGCAGCCTCGCGCAGATCAGCCACCCGAGCGTGGTCTCGGTGCTGAACTTCTTCCGCGAGAACGAGACCGTCTACATGGTGATGAACTACCTGCAGGGCGACACGCTGCAGGACTTCATCGTCACCGCGCGCGACCTCAAGCGCGACAAGGTGTTCCGCGAGTCGACGATCCGCTCGCTGTTCGACGAGACGCTGCGCGGTCTGCGCATCGTGCACCAGCACAAGATGCTGCACCTGGACATCAAGCCGGCGAACATCTTCATCACCAACGACAACAAGGCGGTGATGCTCGACTTCGGCGCCGCGCGCGAGGTGCTGAGCAAGGAGGGCAACTTCATCCGCCCGATGTACACGCCCGGCTTCGCCGCCCCCGAGATGTACAAGCGCGACGGCGCGCTGGGCCCGTGGACCGACATCTACGCCATCGGCGCGTGCATCTACGCGTGCATGCAGGGCTATCCGCCGAACGACGCGCCGCAGCGCCTCGAGAAGGACCGCCTGGCGCTGAGCCTGTCGCGCCTGCGCAATGTCTACTCGGACAACCTGATCGAGGTCACCGAGTGGTGCATGTCGCTCGACTCGCTGTCGCGCCCGCAGAGCGTGTTCGCGCTGCAGAAGGAACTGGCGCGCGAGACCGAACGCCGCTACACCAAGCTCAGCTTCTCCGAGCGCCTGAAGCTGCAGCTCGAGAACCTGAAGTCCGGCGTGAAATCGTGAGCCCCCACGCTCGCAGTGCTCGCTGCCCCCCGAGGGGGCTGCGCGGCCTTGGGGTGGCCCGGCGACCGCGCGTGAGCCCCCACGCTCGCAGTGCTCACTGCCCCCCGAGGGGGCTGCGCGGCCTTGGGGCGGCCCGGCGCGTCGTTCGCTGACGACCATGCGTTTCTCGGTGTACCAGGTCAGCCGCAAGGGCGGGCGGGAAAAGAACGAAGACCGCATGGGCTACTGCTACACGCGCGACGCCGGGCTGTTCGCGCTCGCCGACGGCATGGGCGGGCACCCGCAGGGCGAAGTGGCGGCGCAGCTGTCGCTGCAGACCCTGGCCGCGCTGTTCCAGCGCGACGCCAGGCCCAGGCTCGACGACCCGGCGCAGTTCCTGCCCGACGCGGTGTTCGCCGCGCACCGCGAGCTGCTGCGCTACGCCGAGCAGCGCGGCATGGCCGACACGCCGCGCACCACGCTGGTGGCCTGCGTGCTGCAGGACGGCGCGATGTGGTGGGCACACTGCGGCGACTCGCGGCTGTACCTGGTGCGCGACGCGCGGCTGCTGGCGCGCACGCGCGACCACTCGTACGCCGAACTGCAGGAGACGCTGGCGACGGTCGTCGCGATGAACCCGGCGTTCGGCCGCAACGTGCTGTTCACCTGCCTGGGCAGCCCCGGCAAGCCGATGGTCGACTCCGCCGGCCCGCTGCGGCTGCAGGCGGGCGACCGCGTGCTGCTGTGCTCCGACGGCCTGTGGGGCAGCGTCGGCGACCCCGAGATCACCGCCGAACTGGCGCGTCGCCCGATCGCCGACGCGGTGCCCGACCTCGTCGAGCTGGCGCTGCGCCAGGGCGGGCCGAAGAGCGACAACGTCACCGCGATCGCGGTCGAATGGGAAGGCGGCGACGACGCCGACGCGGTGTCGACGCAGTCGCTCGGCGAGGACCTGTTCGCCTCGAGCATCCAGCCCAGCGGCCTCGGCGACGCGTCGGTCGACGACCTCGACGACGCCGCGATCGAGCGTTCGATCCAGGAAATCAACGACGCGATCCGCCGCTCGTCGGACAAGCGGCACTGAAGCCCCATTCCCGGAGTCCACGATGAGCATCCGCCCCCAGGGCCGCGCCGACGACGCGCTGCGCCCGGTCACGCTGCAGCGCCACTACACCCGCCACGCCGAAGGGTCGGTGCTGGTCGCGTTCGGCGACACGCGCGTGCTGTGCACCGCGTCGGTCGACGAGAAGGTGCCGCCGCACAAGCGCGGCAGCGGCGAGGGCTGGGTCACCGCCGAGTACGGCATGCTGCCGCGCAGCACCCATACGCGCAGCGACCGCGAGGCCGCACGCGGCAAGCAGAGCGGGCGCACGCAGGAGATCCAGCGCCTCATCGGGCGCAGCCTGCGCGCGGTGTTCGACCTGGCCGCGCTCGGCGAGCGCAGCATCCTGATCGACTGCGACGTGCTGCAGGCCGACGGCGGCACGCGCACCGCGGCGATCACCGGTGCCTTCGTCGCCGCGCACGACGCGGTGACCTGGCTGTTGCGCGAGGGCCGCATCGCCGCCAGCCCGATCCGCGACCACGTCGCCGCGGTGTCGGTGGGCCTCGTCGACGGTGCGCCGCGGCTGGACCTGGAGTACGTCGAGGATGTCGCCTGCGACACCGACATGAACGTCGTGATGACCGGCGCCGGCGGCTTCGTCGAAGTGCAGGGCACCGCCGAGGGCGCGCCGTTCACGCGCGCGCAGCTCGACGCGCTGACCGACCTGGCCGCGCGCGGCATCGCCGAACTGGTGCGCGCGCAGCGCGCCGCGCTGGCCGGATGAGGGCCGCGTCGATGCGGCTGGTGCTGGCGTCGAACAACGCGAAGAAGCTCGCCGAACTGCGCACGCTGTTCGGCGGGCTGCCGCTCGAGGTGGTGGCGCAGGGCGATCTGGGCATCGCCGAGGCCGACGAGCCGCACGCGACCTTCGTCGAGAACGCGCTGGCCAAGGCGCGCCACGCGGCGCGCCTCGGCGGCGCCGCGGCGATCGCCGACGACTCGGGCTTGTGCGTCGACGCGCTGGGCGGCGCGCCCGGCGTGGCCTCGGCGCACTACGCCGAGGTCGCCCTGCCGGCGCTGGACCGCGAGGAGCGGCGCCGCGTGCAGGACGCGGCCAACAACCGCAGGCTGCTCGACGCGCTGCAGGGCGCGGCCGACCGCCGTGCGCGTTTCGTCAGCACGCTGGTCGCGCTGCGCCACGCCGACGACCCGCAGCCGCTGATCGTCTCCGGGCGCTGGGAGGGCTTCGTGCTCGACGCACCGCGCGGCGAGGGCGGCTTCGGCTACGACCCGCTGCTGTGGATCGACGAGCTCGGCTGCAGCGTCGCCGAGCTCGATGCGGCGACGAAGAACCGCATCAGCCACCGCGCGCAGGCCGCGCGCGCGATGCGTGCGCTGCTGCGCGAGGCCTGGCGGCTTGGCTGACCCGCGTCGCGGCGGCGACGGCGCGGCAGCGCCCGTGCGGGTGGTGCGCGCCGGCGACACGACGCTGGCGTCGCTGCCGCCGCTGTCGCTGTACGTGCACCTGCCGTGGTGCCTGCGCAAGTGCCCGTACTGCGACTTCAACTCGCACGAACTGCCGACCACGCCCGGGCCCGCCGCGCTCGACCCCGGGCTCGAGCGCGACTACGTCGATGCCCTCGTCACCGACCTCGAGGCGTCGCTGCCCCAGGTCTGGGGCCGGCGCGTGGTCTCGGTGTTCCTCGGCGGCGGAACGCCGAGCCTGTTCGGCCCGGCGGCGATCGACCGGCTGCTCGCCGCGGTGCGCGCGCGGCTGCCGCTCGAGCCGGGTGGCGAGGTCACGCTCGAGGCCAACCCCGGCACCTTCGAACGCGAGCGGTTCCGCGCCTACCGCGACGCCGGCGTCACGCGGCTGTCGCTGGGCGTGCAGAGCTTCGACGACGCGCTGCTCGCGCGCATCGGCCGCGTGCACGACGCGCGCCAGGCGCTCGCCGCCGCCGAGGAGGCCGCGCGCTGCTTCGACACCTTCAACCTCGACCTGATGTACGCGCTGCCCGGGCAGGACGGGGCCATGCTCGAGCACGACCTGCGCCAGGCGCTGGCGTTCGCGCCGCCGCACCTGAGCGTGTACCACCTGACGATCGAGCCGAACACGCGGTTCGCGACGCGCCCGCCGGCCGGCCTGCCCGACGACGACACCGCCGCGGCGATGCTCGACGCCATCGTCGAACACACCGCCGGCGCCGGGCTCGAGCGCTACGAGGTCTCGGCCTTCGCGCGCCCCGGCCACCGCTGCGTGCACAACCTGAACTACTGGCGCTTCGGCGACTACCTGGGCATCGGCGCCGGCGCGCACGGCAAGCTGAGCTTTCCCGACCGCATCGTGCGCCAGGTGCGCTGGCGCGACCCGGCGACCTACCTGCAGCGCGTGCGCGAAGGCCGTGCGGTGTCGAACGAGCACCGGGTCGGCGTCGACGAGCTGCCGTTCGAGTTCGTGCTCAACGCGCTGCGCCTGCGCGAGGGCTTCGCGCCGTCGCTGTTCGCCGAGCGCACCGGACTGTCCCCGTCGGTGCTCGACGACGCCGTCTCGCGCGCGCTCGCGCGCGGGCTGGTCGAGCGCGGCGCCGACGCGCGCGTTCGCCCGACGCCGCGCGGCTTCGACTTCCTGTCCGACCTGCAGGCGCTTTTCCTGCCGGCGCGCTGACGGCGCCGGCCGACACGCGGTCTCGCGAGCGCGACAGTTCGGCGGTCAGCCAGCGACGCAGCGCCACGAGCGGCGCCCACGCCGACAGCCGCGGGGGATAGACCAGCCAATAGGGGTCGGCCCGGTCGTCGTGCAGCACCTGCGGCGACAGGCGCACGAGCCGTCCCTCGCCGAGCGCGTCGGCGGCCAGCAGTTCGCGCACCAGCGCCAGCCCCAGGTCCTGCTCGACCGCCTGCAGCATCAGCCCGGCGTCGTTGAACGTGGCCACCGGCTGCACGGCGACCCTGACGCCGGCCGCGTCGAACCATCGCGCCCACCGCGTCGCGCTGCCCAGCAGAGGCTCGGCGGCCAGCGCCGCGTCGCCGCGCCCGCGCAGCCGCAGTGCGGCCTGCGGCGCGCCGACGGCGATCAGCGGCGAGTCGAGCAACTGCTCGCCGTGCAGCCCGCGCCACGGCCCCTGGCCCTGGCGCACCGCAGCGTGAAAGCCCTCGCGCTCGAGATCGACGACCTGCTGCGAGGTGTGCAGCTCGATGCCGATGTCCGGGTGGCGTTTGCGCCACAGCGCCATGCGCGGCAGCAGCCAGCGCTGCGCGAACGACGGCAGCGTGGTCAGCCGAAGGCGGTGCGCCTGGCCTGCGGCCACCTCGGCGGCGGCGCGTGCCGCGTCGTCGAGTTGCGCCAGCGCCGGCTCGACCGCCGCCAGCAGCGTGTGGCCGGCGGCGTTGAGCACCACGCGTCGCCCGCGGCGGTCGAACAGCGTGAAGCCCAGCTGTTGCTCCAACGTGCGGATCTGCTGGCTCACCGCGCTGTGCGTCAGGTGCAGCTCGTCGGCGGCGGCGCGCAGGTTCGCCAGCCGCGCGGCGGCGCGGAACGCGGGCAGGAGGTGCAGCGGCAGGCGGGCCATGTTGGTAAGCGTAACTTACCAGTGTTGCCAGGAAGAATCGTTTTGCACGGCCGCGTTGGCTGGATATCCTGACCAGGACCGATGACCCCACGGAGTTCACGATGCACGCCGCCGTCGCCGCCTGTCCCACTTCGGCCTGGCGTTGCCACGCCCTGGCGCTGGCCGCCTCGGCGCGCCGCTGGTGGGGCGTCAACGCGCCGGCGCGTGCCGACGCCGAGTCGTTCCTCGCGCTGGACGACCACCTGCTGCGCGACATCGGCGTGCCGCCCGAGTGGCGGCACGAGGCGCGCGCGCTGCACGAGGCCGCGCTGCGGCGCTGGAGCGACCTGGGCCGCTCGTGAGCCGCGTGCCGCGTCGCGGCAAGGGGCGTGTCACACGCGGGTCAGCGCCAGGCCCGCGGTCGCGCGCAGCCGCTCGAGCAGGCGCGGCGCGATCTGCGTCAGCGGCAGCACCTCGTGCGCGGCGCCGGCGGCGATGGCCTCGCGCGGCATGCCGAACACCACGCAGCTCGCCTGGTCCTGGCAGATGTTGTAGGCGCCGGCGTCGCGCATCGCGCGCATCGCCGTCGCGCCGTCGGCGCCCATGCCCGTGAGCATGATGCCGAACGCGTTCGGGCCGACGACGCGCGCCGCCGACTCGAACAGCACCTCGACCGACGGCCGGTGGCGGTTGACCGGTTCGCCGTCGCGCACGCGCGCGACGTAGTTCGCGCCAGAGCGCTCGACGCTGAGGTGCCGCCCGCCCGGGGCGATGTAGGCGTGGCCGGGCAGCACGCGCTCGCCGTCTTCGGCCTCCTTGACGCGGATGCGGGTGAGCCCGTCGAGCCGCGCCGCGTAGCTGCGCGTGAACCCCGGCGGCATGTGCTGCGTGACGACCACCGCCGGGCTGTCCGGCGGCAGGCGCAGCAGCACCTCCTTGGTGGCCTCGGTGCCGCCGGTGGACGCGCCGATGAACACGAGCTTCTCGGTCGACAGACGGCCCAGCGGCGGCGCCTCGGCGGCCGCGGTCGGCGTGGCCGCCGGCGACGCGGCGCGACGCACCTGCGCTGCGGCGGCCATGCGGATCTTCGCGGTGATGTCGTCGGCCAGACGCTGCAACCCGTCGGCAATGCCGATCTTCGGCTTGGCGACGAAGTCGACCGCGCCGAGCTCGAGCGCGCGCAGCGTCGTCTCGGCGCCGCGTTCGGTCAGGGTCGACACCATCACCACCGGCATCGGGCGCAGCCGCATCAGCCGCGCGAGGAAGTCCAGCCCGTCCATGCGCGGCATCTCGACGTCGAGCGTGATCACGTCGGGGTTCAGGCTGCGGATCGCCTCGCGCGCGGCCAGCGGGTCGGCCGCGGTGCCGATGCACTGCAGGTCGGCGGTGCGGTTGATGATCTCGGCCAGCAGCGTGCGCACCAGCGCGGAGTCGTCGACCACCACCACGCGGGTCTTCGCCATCACCGCCTCCGCTCAGAACAGGTCGACCGTGCCGGCCGCCGGCGCGGCACGCTGCGCCGCGAGGCGTTGGCGCTCCTCGCGCAGCACCGCCTCGGCGCTGGCCGGCGCCAGCCGCTTGACCATCGCCTTGCCGCTGGCCGGCAGGAAGCACACCTTGCGCGGGTACACGTCGAGCACGTCCTTGCTGACCACCGCGACGCGCTCGGTGGCCAGGTAGTCGAGCACGAAACGCGTGTTGCGCTCGCCGACGTTGAGGTGCGTCATGCCGCTGATCACCGCGCCGCCGCCGAACACCTTGGCCTCCAGCGTCGAGCGCGTCGCGCCGCGCTTGATGAGCTCGTTGATCAGCAGCTCCATCGCGTACGACCCGTAGCGCCCGCTCGCGCTGTCGCCGCCGGCGCCGACGTCGGGCAGCATGAAGTGGTTCATGCCGCCGACGCGGCGCTCGCGGTCCCACAGGCACGCGGCGATGCACGAACCCAGCGTGGTCATCAGCAGCACGTCGTCGTCATGCACGAAGAACTCGCCGGGCAGCACCTTCACCGCGGCGTTGTCGAAGCGGGTGTCGAGGTAGAAGAAGCTGGCTTCGCCGGGGCGCGGAGCGCGCCGCTGCAGCGCGGCCAGGCGGGTGCGGGCGGGCGAGTCGGTCATCGGCGCGCGCTCACAGGCGTTCGTAGACCGTCTTGCCGCGCAGGCGGAACAGGTCGCGCGCGTCGTTGAAGTGCTCCGAGTGGCCGACGTACAGCCACGCGCCGGGCCGCATCGCGCGGTGCATGCGCTCGAGCACACGGCGCTGCGTCGGGTGGTCGAAGTAGATCATCACGTTGCGGCAGAACACCGCGTCGAAAGGCTCGCCGAGCGACCACGTCGGCTCCATCAGGTTGAAGCGGCGCCACTGCACGGCGCGCGCCAGCTCGGGCTTGACGCGGATGCGCCCTTCGTTGGCGCCGGTGCCGCGCAGGAAGTGGCGCTTCAGCCGCTGCGCATCGAGGCCGCGCGCGCCGGCGTCGTAGACGCCGCGCTGCGCCACGGCGAGCACGCGCGTGTCGATGTCGCTGGCCAGCACGCCGGCGCGCCCTGCGCCGAGCACCTCGGCGCAGACCATCGCGATCGAATAGGGCTCCTCGCCGGTCGACGCGGCGGCGCACCACAGGCGCCACGCGTGCTGCGGGCGCCGGCTCAGCTGCTCGGCGAGCAGGTCGAAGTGGTGCGCCTCGCGGAAGAACGAGGTCAGGTTGGTGGTCAGGCAGTTGACGAACTCCTGCCACTCGCCGTCGCCGGCGGCGCCGCCGTGCTGTTCGAGCCAGTTCAGGTAGCTCGCGAAGCTGGGGTGCGCGGTCTCGCGCAGGCGGCGCGACAGCCGGCTGTAGACCATCGCCTGCTTGCCCTCGTGCAGGCTGATGCCCGCGCGCTGGTGGATCAGCCGGCGCACGCGTTCGAAGTCGGCGCCCGAGAAGGCGAACTCGGCGTCGCCGCGCTCGGCGAGCGCGGCGGGTGCGGTGGGTGGCGGGGCGGACATCGGCGATCGGGCGTGCACCGGCCAGTGTGCCGGCGCCGCCGCCGTGCCGCGGCGCGAACAGCGTCGCTTTCGCGGCGCAGATCGCACCGGCGCGCACGGTCGCGCTGGCTACACTGCCGCCACCGCCTTCGAAGACCGGCCGCCGCCCGACGCTGCTTGGACGCCCTCGACATCGCCTCGCCGCGCGCCGCCGCCGCGTCGCCGGGGCTCGACCTGCGCGACGCGCTGCAGCTGTTGGCGCAGTCGGGCCGTGCGCTGCCCGCCGATGCCCCGCCGGGCAGCGCCGCGTGGTTGCAGGCGCTGATCGACGCGCTGTGCGAGCTGTCCAGCCGCGACCCGCTGACCGGGCTGGCGAACCGGCGCCAGTTCGAGCTGGCGCTGGGCCAGGAGCTGGGGCGCGTCGCGCGTTCGGGCGACCCGGCGCTGCTGCTGGCACTGGACATCGATCACTTCAAGTCGATCAACGACCACCACGGCCACGCCGTCGGCGACGCGGTGCTGCAGGCCGTCGCGGCGCGGCTGCTCGAGTGCGTGCGGCCGATGGACACCGTGGCGCGCGTCGGCGGCGAGGAGTTCGCGATCGTGCTTCCGAACTGCCCGCCGGGCTTCGCGCCGGCGGTGGCCGAGCGCGTGCGCCGCCGCGTCGCCGCGCACCGCGTGAGCGCGCCCGACGGCCGGCAGGTCGCGGTGACGGTGAGCCTGGGCGGCGCGTTCGCGCCGCAGTGGGTGCGCTCGTCGCCGGCGCTGTGGATGGAGCGTGCCGACCAGCAGCTGTACCGCGCGAAGGCGGCCGGGCGCGACCGCGCCTGCTTCGAACCGACCGTGGCCGCCGAGGTCAGCGCCGAGGAGAAGGGGCTGCTGTTCGGTGCGTCCCCGTTGCAGGATGCCGAATGAGCCCGATGCCCCAGCCCCAGCCCGCGCGGCGCGCGCGCATCACCGCCGTGACCAGCGGCAAGGGCGGCGTCGGCAAGACGCTGGTCTGTGCCAACCTGGCTGCAGCGCTGGCGGCGGCCGGCGAGCGCGTGCTGGTGCTCGACGCCGACCTCGGACTGGCCAACCTCGACGTGGTGCTCAACCTGGCGCCGCACGTCACGCTGCACGACGTGATCGGCGGGCGCGCCGCGCTCGACGACGCCCTGGTCGACGCGCCGGGCGGCTTCACGGTGCTGCTCGCCGGCTCGGGGCTGGTCGAGTACTCGCGGCTGACCGCCGAGGTGCGCGAGCGGCTGCTCGGCGTCGTCGAGGCGATGCGCCCGCACTTCGACCGCGTGCTGCTCGACACCGGTGCCGGGCTGTCCGACGTGGTGCTCTACACCGTCGCGCTGGCCGACGAGGTGCTCGTCGTCGCGACCCCCGAGCCGACCTCGCTGACCGACGCCTACGCCACCGTCAAGGTGCTGGCGACGATGCAGCAGCGCCGGCGTATCGGCCTGCTCGTCAACCAGGCGGCGCGGCGCGGCGACGGCCGGCGCGTGTGCGCGCAACTGCAGCAGGTGGTCACGCGCTACGTCGACCCCGCGGTCGGCGCACCGGTCACGCTCGAGCTGCTCGGCGAGGTGCCCGAAGACGCGTCGGTGCGCGACGCGGTGCTGCGCCGCGCGCTGCTGCTGCAGGCCTACCCGGGCAGCCCGGCGTCGCGGGCGATCGTCGCGCTGGCGGCGAGAATGCGCGCATGACGACCCCCACTGCGAGGCGCGGCACGGCCCGCGCCCACCGGCCGTGAGCGACGCGGCGAGCGCGCACGATGCGACCGACGCGACGACGGCTTTTGCGCTGATCGGCGGCGAAGCCGGCGTGCGCGCGCTGGTCGACCGCTTCTACGACCTGATGGACCTCGAGCCGGCGTACGCGCGGCTGCGCGCGCTGCACCCGACCACGCTCGACGAGTCGCGCGACAAGCTGCACTGGTTCCTGTGCGGCTGGCTCGGCGGGCCGGCGCTGTACGAGCAGCGCTTCGGCCACCCTCGGCTGCGCGCGCGCCACCTGCCGTACCCGATCGGCATCGCCGAGCGCGACCAGTGGCTGGCCTGCATGCGCCAAGCGATGCGCGAGCTGGGCGTCGACGCGGCGCTCGCGCAGCGGCTGGACGCGGCGTTCGCCGGCACGGCCGACTGGATGCGCAACCGCGGTGGCTGACGCCCGCCGCCGCAGGCGCCGGTCGCGCAACGAAAACCGCCCCGCGTCGCGGGGCGTCGTGCGGCTCGACCGGCGAAGCCGTTTAGGCGGCGGTCTTCGCCGCGGCCTTGCGCGCCGGTGCCTTGCGCGCCGCCTTCGCCGCGGCCTTCTTCGCCGGGGCCTTCGCCACCTTCTTCGCGGCGCGGCCGGCGGCCGGCGACTTGCCGAACTGCGCGACCTGGGCGCTCAGCGTGTCGATGCGCCTGATCAGCGCGTCGACGTCCTTGCTCGACGGCACGCCGAGCTTGTTCAGCGCCTTGGCCACGCGCTCCTCGAAGATCGACTCGAGCCTGTCCCACTTCTGCCCGGCCTTGGCGGTGACGCCGTCGGCCATCGCGGTCATGCGGCCGGTGACCTCGCTGATGCGCTCCTCCGCGACCGCCTGCGTCTTGCGCTGCAGGCTCAGGCCTTCCTTGACCAGCGTCTCGAACACCTTGCCGCCTTCGGCCTGCGCCTTGGCGAACGCGCCCATGCCGGCCAGCCAGATCTGCTGCGCCGAGTCCTTCACTGCGCCGGCGAGCTGACTGTCGAGCAGACCCGACGGCGAAGCCGCCTTCTTCTGGGCCATCTTCTGGAGCTTCTTGACCATGTTCGTCCTCTCGGGTCGGGTTGTCCGGGCGGCACCGCACCGCGCCGCAACGTGCACGCAGTGTAGGAGCGACCCCCTCGAGTGCGCAGCCTAAAACGCTAGGGCCGCGCCTCTACGGCTCGCCGCGTTCCGAGGAGGCGCAGCGCGCCGGCGCGCGCCACGGTGCTGCGGGGAAACGCGCAGCGGGGCCGTCGGGGGTTTGAAGAAGAATAGCCGCCACACCGACCCCCGCCGCGCCACAGGAGCCCCGCATGCACTACTTCGTCACCGGTGCCACCGGATTCATCGGCAAGCGCCTCGTCAAGGCGCTGCTGGCACGCCGCGGCGCGGTGGTGCACTTCCTGCTGCGCCGGGAGTCCGCGCACAAGGTGCCCGAACTGCTGGCCTACTGGGGCGTGGGCAAGGCGCGCGCGCTGCCGGTGTTCGGCGACCTCGCCACCCGGCGCATGGGCGTGTCCGCCGACGACGTGAAGGCGCTGAAGGGCCGGGTCGACCACGTCTACCACCTGGCCGCCGTGTACGACCTCGCGGCCGACGCGGACAGCCAGATCGCGGTCAACGTCGAGGGCACGCGCGCGGCGGTCGAGTTCGCGAAGGCGGTCGACGCGAAGCACTTCCACCACGTCTCGTCGATCGCCGCCGCCGGCTTGTACGAGGGCGTGTTCCGCGAGGACATGTTCGACGAGGCCGAGAACCTCGAGCACCCGTACTTCATGACCAAGCACGAGAGCGAGAAGATCGTGCGCCGCGAGTGCAAGGTGCCGTGGACGGTGTACCGCCCGGCGGCCGTGGTCGGCGACTCGACCACCGGCGAGATGGACAAGATCGACGGCCCGTACTACTTCTTCAAGCTGATCCAGCGCATGCGGCAGATCCTGCCGCCGTGGTTCCCGTCGGTGGGCCTCGAGGGCGGGCGCATCAACCTGGTGCCGGTGGACTTCGTCGTCGCCGCGCTCGACCACATCAGCCACCAGCAGCGCGCCGGCGGCGAGTGCTTCCACCTCGTCGACCCGCAGGGTTACCGCGTGGGCGACATCCTCGACGTGTTCAGCAAGGCGGCGCACGCGCCGAAGATGAACGTGTTCGTCAACGCGGCGCTGCTGGGCTTCATCCCGCGCAGCGTCAAGAAGGGCCTGATGGCGCTGGCGCCGGTGCGCCGCATCCGCAACGCGGTGATGAAGGACCTCGGCCTGCCCGAGGACGTGCTGATGCTCGTCAACTACCCGACGCGCTTCGACCGCCGCGAGACCGACAAGGCGCTGGCCGGCAGCGGCATCGAGTGCCCGAAGCTGCACGACTACGCGTGGCGGCTGTGGGACTACTGGGAGCGCCACCTCGACCCCGACCTGTTCATCGACCGCAGCCTGAAGGGCGCGGTGGGGGGCAAGGTGGTGCTCGTCACCGGGGGCAGCTCGGGCATCGGGCTGGCGGCGGCGAAGAAGTTCGCCGAGGCCGGTGCGGTCACGATCATCGCCGCGCGCGGCGAGGACAAGCTCGCCGACGCGGTGAAGGAGATCGTCGCCTACGCGAAGCACAGGGGCACGAAGGAGCCGAAGGTCTTCAGCTACAGCGTCGACATCGCCGCCGAGGCCGATTGCGCCGCCTTCGTCAAGACGCTCGAGGAGGTGCACGGCGGCGTCGACTTCCTGATCAACAACGCCGGGCGCAGCATCCGCCGCGCGATCGAGTCGAGCTACGAGCGTTTCCACGACTTCGAGCGCACGATGGACCTGAACTACTTCGGCTGCCTGCGCGTGACGATGGGGCTGCTGCCGGGCATGGTCGCGAAGAGGAAGGGCCACGTCGTCAACATCAGCTCGATCGGCGTGCTGACCAACGCGCCGCGCTTCTCGGCCTACGTCGCGAGCAAGGCGGCGCTCGACGCCTGGACGCGCTGCGCCGCCAGCGAGTTCGCCGACGTCGGCGTCACCTTCACGACGATCAACATGCCGCTGGTGCGCACGCCGATGATCGCGCCGACGAAGATCTACCAGAACGTGCCCACGCTGTCGCCCGAGCAGGCCGCCGAGATGATCGCCCGCGCGTGCATCGAGAAGCCGGTGCGCATCGCCACGCGGCTGGGCATCACCGGCGAACTGCTGCACGCCGCCGCGCCGCGCGTCGCGCAGATCGTGATGAACACCAGCTTCCGCATGTTCCCCGACAGCGAGGCCGCCGCCGGCGCCAAGGGCGACAAGCCGCGGCTGTCGCCGGAGGCGATGGCGCTGCAGCAGATGATGCAGGGCATTCACTTCTGACCCGACGCCTGTCGGCGGCGGTCGGCCGGCGGCTCGCGAGCGGGTGCGCCAGGGACGCACGCCGCTGCGCGAGCCCGACGAGCGGTGCGCAGCCGGGTGGAGCCGGGCGGCGCCGCGGGCCGCGACGCGAGCACACGCCGACCGCCACGGCGCGGCCGGCCTTCGGGTGGCCGCCGTCACCACGGGGACATCGCGCCGCCGCTACAGTGGCGGCATGGCGCGCAAACCCCTGATCGCCCTCGACGCCGACGGCGTGCTCGTCGACTTCCACCACGGCTACGCCGAGGCTTGGCGGCGCGCGTTCGGCGAGCGGCCGGCCGAGCGCGACCCGCGCGCCTACTGGCCGATGGACCGCTGGGACGTCGAGCGGCTCGAGGGCGAGGCGCGCCGGCACTTCTGGCGCTACTTCGACGAGGAGTTCTGGCTGAACCTGCCCGCGTTGCCCGGCGCCATCGAGGCCTGCCACCGGCTGCACGACGCCGGCTTCGACCTGGTGTGCGTGTCGGCGCTCGAGGCGCCGTGGGAGTCGACGCGGCTGCGCAACCTGCGCAACCTGGGCTTTCCGATCGAGCGCGTGATCGCCACCGGCCACCACACCGGCGAGCGCAGCCCGAAGGCCGACGCGATCGCCGAACTGCGCCCCGAGGCCTTCGTCGACGACTACCTGCCGTACCTGCGCGGCGTGCCCGACGAGGTGCACCGCGCGCTGGTGCTGCGCGCGCCCCACGGCAGCCCGAACGAGGGGCCCGAGCTGGCGCTGGCGCACACGCTGCACGACGACCTGGCCGAGTTCGTCGAACACTGGCTCGCGCGCAACGCGCGCTGAGCGCCGCGGCGTGTGTCGCCGCGGGCACCGCGTCTCAGGGCGACCTGGCGATCGAGGTGACGGTGTAGTGGCCGTCGAGCTTCGCGGCGTCGAACCTCACCTTGTCGCCGACCGCGACGCGCTCGAGCAGCGCCGGGTCGGCGACGCGGAAGACCATCGTCATCGGCGGCATGTCCAGCGCCTTCAACTCGCCGTGGCGCAGCGTGATCTTGCCCTGCGCCTTGTCGATCTTGCGCACCTCGCCGTCGTAGGGCTGCGCCAGCGCGGCGGTGCCCGCCAGCGCGACGGCGGCGGCGGTGATCCACGATCTCATCGGCAGTCTCCTCGCGGGTGGCGGTTCAACGGTAGCTCGCCCACACCGTGGCGCTGCCGTCGCGCTTGACGAGCACCACGTCGTACGCGTCGCGGCGGCCGCCGTACTCGGGGCCGTCCATGCCCGGCGAGCCCAACGGCATGCCCGGCACCGCGATGCCCACCGCGTCGGGCTTCTCGGCGAGTAGCCGGCGGATCTCGCGCACCGGCACGTGGCCCTCGACGACGTAGCCGCCGATCAGCGCGGTGTGGCACGAGCCGTACTTCATCGGCAGCCCCAGCCGCGCGCGTGCCGCGGTGTTGCCCTCGTCGAAGGTCTGCACCTTCAGCCCCTCGCGCTCGAGGATCGCGATCCAGTCCTTGCAGCAGCCGCAGGTGGGCGACTTCCAGACCTGCATCGTCGGCAGCGGCGCGGCGGCGGTCACGACGGGCAGGGTGCCGACGGCGAGCGCGGCGCCTTGCAGCAGGAAACGGCGGCGGGGCGGGGTGCAGCGGGCGGACATGCGCGAGGGCTCCTGGGCAGGTGGGCCGAGGGTGGACACCGGCGGCCGCACGCGAGTTCCGCGGCGGCGCCTTTCCTACAATCGGGCGCTGATTGTCCCCTCCCTCCACCACCGCCGCGCCGCGGCCGCCGCGATGACCCTGCCCAACGCCACCGCCGAGCACCGGCTCGACCACATCTCGCCGCGCGACAAGGCCGAGATCCTCGCCCAGGCGCTGCCGTACATCCGCAAGTTCCACGGCAAGACCATCGTCATCAAGTACGGCGGCAACGCGATGACCGACCCGGCGCTGCAGCAGGACTTCGCCGAGGACGTCGTGCTGCTCAAGCTCGTCGGGCTGAACCCGGTCGTCGTGCACGGCGGCGGGCCGCAGATCGACGAGGCGCTCGCGCGCGTGGGCAAGAAGGGCACGTTCATCCAGGGCATGCGCGTGACCGACGCCGAGACGATGGAGGTCGTCGAGTGGGTGCTCGCGGGCCAGGTGCAGCAGGACATCGTCGGCCTGATCAATGCCGCCGGCGGCAAGGCGGTCGGGCTGACCGGGCGCGACGGCGGGCTGATCCGCGCGCGCAAGATGAAGATGCTCGACCTGAAGGACCCGACGATCGAGCACGACGTCGGCCAGGTCGGCGAGATCGAGAGCATCGACCCGAGCGTGGTCAAGGCGCTGCAGGACGACCAGTTCATCCCGGTGATCTCGCCGTTGGGCTTCGGCAAGGACAACGAGAACTACAACATCAACGCCGACGTCGTCGCCGGCAAGCTCGCCGAGGTGCTGAAGGCCGAGAAGCTGATGATGCTGACCAACACGCCCGGCGTGCTCGACAAGAACGGCCAGCTGCTGACGAACCTGTCGGCGCGCGAGATCGACGCGCTGTTCGCCGACGGCACGATCTCCGGCGGCATGCTGCCGAAGATCGGCAGCGCGCTCGACGCGGCGAAGAACGGCGTCAACACCGTGCACGTCATCGACGGGCGCGTGCCGCACGCGATGCTGCTCGAGGTGCTGACCGAGTCGGCGTACGGCACGATGATCCGGTCGCATTGAACGCTCCCCCCCGTAGCGCCTTCGGCGCCTCCCCCGGGGGCCACGCAGGGGGCCGGTCCGGGCCCCGGGGGCGCCGCCAGCGGACCGGCGAAGCCGGATCCGCGGCGGCCGCAGCACCGGCGCGGCGACCGTTCGAAGCGCCGAAGCAGCCCGATGGCGGTGTGCATCGCAACGTTCTCTGGCTGTTCGACCTCGACAACACGCTGCACGACGCGACGCACGCGGCGATGCCGGGCATCAACGTCGGCATGACCGAGTACATCGTCGAGTTCCTCGGCGTCGACCGCGACGCCGCCGATGCGCTGCGGCGGCACTACTGGCGGCGCTACGGGGCGACGCTGCTCGGGCTGGTGCGCCACCACGGCGTGCGGGCGTCGCACTTCCTGCACCACACGCACCGGCTGCCCGGGCTCGAGGCGCGCCTGCGTGGCCACCCGCACGACTTCGCGGCGTTGCGCCGGCTGCCGGGGCGCAAGATCGTGCTGACCAACGCGCCGCGCGTGTACGCCGAGCGCGTGCTGTCGGCGCTGGGCATCGAGGGCTGGTTCGACGGCGTGCTGTCGATCGAGGACATGCGCATGTTCGGCCAGCTGCGCCCGAAGCCCGACGCGCGCATGCTGCGGCGCCTGGTCGCGTCGCTGCGCGTGCCGGCGGCGCGCTGCGTGCTGGTCGAGGACACGCTCGAGCACCAGAAGGCGGCGCGCGGCGTCGGGCTGCGCACGGTGTGGATGCAGCGCTGGCTGCGCCCGCGCGCAGCAGGCGCCGCGCTGCGCGACCTCGCGCGGCGCCCGGCCTACGTCGACCGGCGCGTGCGCCGGCTCGGCGACCTGCTGCGCGCGGTGGCGATCCTGCGGCGTTGAACGGCCCTGGCGGCGGTCCGCGAAGTCAGTGTTTACCTGCACCGGGTCGGGCCGTGGCGGTGTGACAGAATGAATCGAGACTCCCGCTGCCGCCGACGCGCCGTATGCCCGAACTGCCCGACCCGCCCGACGAAGCGGCCACCGTCGCCGAGACGCCCGACGGCGACGCCGCGCAGGCCCCGGCGGTCGCCGCACCGGCGCGCAAGCGCCCCAGGCCCGGCGAACGGCGCGTGCAGATCCTGCAGACGCTGGCGGCGATGCTCGAGCAGCCCGGCGCCGAGCGCATCACCACCGCCGCGCTGGCGGCGCGGCTGGAAGTCAGCGAGGCTGCGCTGTACCGCCACTTCGCGAGCAAGGCGCAGATGTTCGAGGGGCTCATCGAGTTCATCGAGTCGAGCGTGTTCACGCTGGTCAACCAGATCGTCGAGCGCGAGCCGTCGGGCGTCGCGCAGGCGCACAAGGTGCTCGCGGTGCTGCTGCAGTTCGGCGAGAAGAACCCGGGCATGACGCGGGTGATGGTCGGTGACGCGCTGGTGTTCGAGCACGAGCGCCTGGGCGCGCGCATGAACCAGTTCTTCGACAAGCTCGAGGCGCAGTTGCGCCAGAGCCTGCGCCTGGTCGCCGAGTCCGCCGGCTCGCCGACGCCCACCGTCGACGCGCAGGTGCGCGCCGGCGTGCTGACCGCGTTCGCGCTCGGGCGGCTGCAGCGCTACGCGCGCTCGGGTTTCCGCCGCAGCCCCACCGAGCACCTCGACGCGGCGCTGGCGCTGCTGGCCGCCTGAGCCCGGGCGAACCTGCCGCCGCGATGGTCAGCGTCGAGGTCGGCGGCGAGACGCTGGTGTTGCTGGCCGAACGCGCGGCGTTCGCGCCGCGCCGCGGCACGCTGCTGGTCGCCGACGTGCACCTGGGCAAGGCGCTGAGCTTCCGTCGCCTCGGCGTGCCGGTGCCCGGCGGCACCACCCGCGAGACGCTGACGAGGCTGTCGGCGCTGGTCGCGCGTCACGGCGCGCGGCGCCTGGTGTTCCTCGGCGACCTGCTGCACTCGGCGCACGCGCACGCGGCGTCGACGCTCGACGCGCTGGCGCGCTGGCGCGAGCGCCACCCCGCGCTGGCGCTGACGCTGGTGCGCGGCAACCACGATCAGCGCGCCGGCGACCCGCCGGCGGTGCTGGGCATCGAGGTCGTCGACGAGCCGTTGCCGCTGGGCGGGTTCGCGCTGTGCCACCACCCGCGGGCGCAGCCCGGCGCCTACGTGCTGGCCGGGCACGAGCACCCCTGCGTGTGGGTCGGCCGCGGCGCCGACCGGTTGCGGCTGCCGTGTTTCCGCCTCGGCGCGCGCGTGGGCGTGCTGCCGGCCTTCGGCGCGTTCACCGGCATGCACCCGGTCGACGCCGACGAGCCGGGGCAGCGGCTGTACGCGATCGCCGACGACCGGGTGCTGCCGGTGGCGAGGCCCGGCGGCGGCGCGCGTGCGCCCGCGGGCACGACCGCGCGCCGCGAGAGGCGGGCCGCCGCGTGAACGCCGCGCCGGTCGTCGCGGTGTGTGCCGGCGCCGCCTTCGGCGCGCTGCTGCGCTGGGGGCTCGGCGTGTGGCTGAACCCGCTGTCGGCGGTGCTGCCGCTGGGCACGCTCGCCGCCAACCTGGTCGGCGGGCTGCTGGTCGGCGTCGCCAGCGTGTTCTTCACGACGCACCCGTCGGTGCCGCCGGAGTGGCGGCTGCTCGCGCTCACCGGTTTCCTCGGCGCGCTGACCACGTTCTCGACCTTCTCGATCGAGATCGTGACGATGCTGCAGCGCCAGCAGTACGCCTGGGCCCTCGGCACCGCGCTGACGCACCTCGCGGGCTCGCTGCTGCTGACCGTGGTCGGCATCGCGATCGCGCAGGCCTGGTGGACGCGCGCGCCGGGCGCCGGTTGAAGCGTCGCCGCGGCGTGCCGCCGCTCGTCATCCCATCCCCCCGTTGCCATGAACGCCACGCCCCCTTCCTTCCGCCTGACCTACGCGACGATGTTCGACCCGCCGGCGTCGCTGCACGCGCGCTTCGACGAGGCGCTGGCGCGCGTGCGCGCCGAGCGGCTGGGTGCCGACCACGCGATGACGGTCGGCGGCCGGCCGCGCACCAACGGCCGTTGGTTCGAGCTGCGCTCGCCGATCGACCGCGAGCTGCTGCTCGGGCGTTTCGTGCGCGGCACGCCGCAGGACGCCGCCGACGCGGTCGCCGCGGCGCATGCGGCCGCACCCGGCTGGGCCGCGACGCCGTACTCCGAGCGCATCGCGCTGCTGCGCCGCGCCGCGGCGCTGATCGAGCAGCGGGTGTTCGAGTTCGCCGCCGCGGTCGCGCTGGAGGTCGGCAAGAACCGCATGGAGTCGCTCGGCGAGGTGCAGGAGACCGCCGACCTGATCGCCTGGTACTGCGACCAGATGGAGTCCCACGCCGGCTTCGACCGCCGGCTGCCCGACGACCCGCTGGCCGGCTGGCGCAGCCGCAACCGCACGGTGCTCAAGCCGCATGGCGTGTGGGCGGTGATCGCGCCGTTCAACTTCCCGGTGGCGCTGGCCGGCGGGCCGATCGGCGCCGCGCTGGTGGCCGGCAACACGGCGGTGTTCAAGGTCGCCAGCGACACCGCGTGGAGCGGGCGGTTGCTGATGGACGTGTTCGACGCCGCCGGTGTGCCGCCGGGGGTGCTGAACCTGGTCAGCGGCAGCGGCGCCGAGGTCGGCGACGCGCTGGTCGGCGACCCGCGCATCGCCGGCGCGACGTTCACCGGCTCGCACGAGGTGGGCATGGCGCTGGTGCGGCGCTTCGCCGCCGGCGCGCGCCCACGCCCGCTGATCGCCGAGATGGGCGGCAAGAACCCGGCCATCGTCACGCGCCACGCCGACCTCGAGCGCGCCGCCACCGGCATCGTGCGCTCGGCGTTCGGGCTGCAGGGGCAGAAGTGCTCGGCGTGCTCGCGTGTCTACGTCGAGCGGCCGGTGGCCGCGGCGCTGCGCGAACGCATCGTCGAGCGCACGCGCGCGATCGCCGTCGGCGACCCGACGCAGGCGGCGCACTGGATGGGCCCGGTGATCAACGCGGCGGCGGTCGAACGCTACCGCCGCGCGGTCGGCGAGGTCGAGTCCGCGGGCGCGGTGCTCGCCGGCGCCCGCGTGCTCCAAGACGGCGCGCTGGCGCGCGGCCACTTCGTCGCGCCGACGGTCGCCAGCGTGCCGCAGGGCCACCGGCTGTGGCGCGACGAACTGTTCCTGCCCTTCGTGCTGGTCGGCGAGGTCGACTCGCTCGACGAGGCGATCGCACGCGCCAACGACAGCGACTACGGGCTGACCGCCGGCTTCTACGGCGCCCCCGACGAGGCCGAGGTGTTCCTGCGGCGCATCGAGGCCGGGGTCACCTACGTCAACCGGCCGCAGGGCGCGACCACCGGCGCATGGCCGGGCTACCAGCCGTTCGGCGGCTGGAAGGGCAGCGGCAACACCGGCAAGGCGATCGGCTCGTTCTGGTACCTGCCGCAGTACCTGCGCGAGCAGTCGCAGACGGTGGTCGAGTAGCGCCTCACGGCGCGGGGGCGGCGCCGGCGTCGTGCCACAGCGCGTGCATCGCCTCGGTGAAGCGCGCCGCGATCGCGCTGCCGCGGGCGTGGCGACCGTCGCGGCGCACCCATCGCCCGGCGACCATCACGTCGCGCCACGGCCGCGTCGGGCTCGAGAACACCGCCGCGTCGAGCCAGCGCCCGGGCGGGATGCCCAGCAGCGCCGGGTCCTGCGCGTCGGCGACCAGCGCGTCGGCGCGCGCGCCGGGCACCAGCCCCCACGCCGACTGGCCCGCGGCCGCCGCGCTGCCGGCCAGGACGCGCGACCACAGCCGCTGCGCGGTCGACGGTTCGCCTCGCGCCGGCGCCGCGGCGACGTTGCGCTGCCGGCGCTGCAGGCGCTGGCCGTAGTCGAGCCAGCGCAACTCCTCGCGCCAGTCTCGCGTGACCTGGCTGTCCGAGCCGATGGTCAGCGGCACGCCGGCGGCCAGCCAGCGCACGAGGTCGGGCAGGCCGTCGCCGAGGTTCGCCTCGGTGCCCGGGCAGATCACCGCGCCGGCGCCGCTGGCGGCCACCGCGTCGATCTCGGCCGGCAGCGCGTGCGTCGCGTGCACCAGTTGCCAGCGCGCGTCGAGCAGGCGCTCGTGCGCCAGCCACTCGATCGGCCTGCGGCCGGTGGCGGCCAGGCAGTCGTCGACCTCGCCGGTCTGCTCGGCGACGTGCACGTGGATCGGGCCATCGAGGTCGGCGGCAAGCGCACGCAGGCGGTGGATCGACGACGGCGCGGCGGCGCGCAGCGAATGCACCGCGACGCCGGCGTTGAGCACCGCGGTGCCCCGCGCGGCCACCGCCTGCGCCGCGCGGTGCACCCAGGCGGCGTCGGTGGCGAAGCGGCGCTGGTCGTCGCGCAGCGCCGGCTGCGCGAAGCCGGCGCGTTCGTACAGCACCGGCAGCAGCGTCAGCCCGATGCCGGCGTCGGCGGCGGCGTCGGCGAGCGCCCAGGTCATCTCGAGCGGGTCGGCGAAGGCGCGGCCGTCGCGGTCGTGGTGCAGGTAGTGGAACTCGCAGACCTGCGTGTAGCCGCCGGCGAGCAGCTCGGCGTACAGCTGCGCCGCCACCGCACGCAGCTCGCCCGGCGCGATGCGCAGCGCGACGCGGTACATGCGGTCGCGCCACGACCAGAAGTCGTCGGCGTCGCGATCGCGCCGCTCGGCGAGTCCGGCGAAGGCGCGCTGGAACGCGTGACTGTGCGCGTCGACCAGCCCGGGCAGCAGCGGCGCGTCGAGCCGCCTCGCGCCGGCCGGCACGTCGTCGACGCCCGGCGTCACCGCGATCCAGCGCCCGCCGCGCGCCTCGAGCAGCACGTCGCGCGCCCAGCCGCCGGGCAGCCAGGCGCGTGGCGCCCACAGCAGCTCGACGCCGGCATCAGCCACCGGGGCTCCAGTCGCGCATCGTGCGCAACAGCCGTTCGAGCAGCGGTTGCAGCCGCGCGACACGCCGCGCATCGGGGCGGTAAGGCGGCCGCTCGTCCATGTAGGTTGACCAGCACATCTCCATCTGCACCGCGTGCACGCCCTCGGCGGGGCGGCCGTAGCGGCGTGTGATGTAGCCGCCCTTGAAGCGCCCGTCGGTGACGTGCGAGTAGTCTTGCTGCGCGTCGAGCACCCCGGTGAGCGCCGCGCGCAGCGACGGCGCGCAGCTGCCGCCGCTGGCGGTGCCCAGGTTGAGGTCGGGCAGGGTGCCGTCGAACAGCCAGGGCAGCCGCGACTTGATGCTGTGCCCGTCCCACAACAGGGCGTGGCCGTGTTCGGCCTGCAGCCGCGCCAGCTCGGCGGCCAGCGCGTCGTGGTACGGCCGCCAGTAGCGCGCCAGCCGCGTGGCGACCTCGGCGTCGTCGGGCGCGGCCCCGTCGCGGTACAGCGCGTCGCCGGTGAAGAAGCGCGTGGGCACGAGTTCGGTGTTGTTCGCGCCGGGGTACATCGGCGCGTTCTCGGGCGGGCGGTTCAGGTCGACGACGTAGCGCGAGTGGCGCGGCACGATGACGCTCGCGCCGAGGTCCCTCGCGAACGCGTAGACCGCATCGAGGTGCCAGTCGGTGTCCTCGACCGCCAGCGCGCGTTCGACCAGGCGCTCGCGCAGCGCGTCGGGGATCTCGGTGCCGACGTGCGGCAGACTGACCAGCAGCGGCGAGCTGCCGCGGTGCAGCGTGCAGACGGCGGGGTCGGTGACAGCGGCGTGGTTCATCGGGGCTCCCGGCCGGCGGCGGGGTTCATCGCGCCGGCGCGACGTCGCGCGCGCCGACGACGACGCGGACGCGCGGATGCTGCCCGAACGCGTAGGCCAGCGCCGCCGGGTGTTCGTGCGGCCACACCGCGAAGTCGGCGCGCTGCCCCGGGGCGAGCCGGCCGCGGTCGGCCAGCCCCAGCGCGCGCGCGCCGTGCACCGTCATGCCGCGCAGCGCCTCGTCGGGCGTCAGGCGGAACAGCGTGCACGCCATGCTGAGCATCAGCAGCGGCGACAGCGTCGGCGAGCTGCCGGGGTTGTGGTCGGTGGCGATGGCGATCGGCACGCCGGCGGCGCGCAGCTCGGCCACCGGCGGCAGCCGCGTCTCGCGCAGGAAGTAATACGCGCCGGGCAGCAGCACGGCCACGGTGCCGGCGGCGGCCATCGCGAGCACTCCGGCGTCGTCGAGGTGCTCGAGGTGGTCGCACGACAGCGCGCCGTAGCCGGCGGCCAGCGCCGCACCGTGCTGGTTCGACAGCTGCTCGGCGTGCAGCTTGACCGGCAGGCCCAGCGCGCGCGCGGCGTCGAACACGCGCCGCGTCTGTGCCGGCGTGAACGCGATCGACTCGCAGAACGCGTCGACCGCGTCGACCAGGCCGTCGGCGTGCAGCGCCGGCAGCCAGGCGCACACCGCGTCGACGTAGGCGTCGGCGCGGCCGTCGAACTCGGGCGGCAGCGCGTGCGCACCGAGGTAGGTGGTGCGCACCGCCAGCGGCAGCTCGCGGCCGAGCCGGCGCGCCGCGGCCAGGCAGCGGCGCTCGTGCTCGAGCGCCAGCCCGTAGCCCGACTTGACCTCGAGCGTCGTCACGCCCTCGGCTTGCAGCGCCCGCGCGCGCTCGCTTGCGAGCGCGAACAGCGTCGCGTCGCCGGCGCCGCGCGTGGCCGCCACCGTCGAGCGGATGCCACCGCCGGCACGGGCGATCGCCTCGTAGCTCGCCCCCTGCAGGCGCAGCTCGAACTCGCGCGCGCGGTCGCCGGCGTAGACCAGGTGCGTGTGGCAGTCGACCAGCCCGGGTGTGACCAGCGCGCCGCCCAGCCGGTGCTCGGCATCGACGGCGAGCCCGGCGCCCAGGTCGGACTCGGCGCCGACCCACGCGATGGTCTCGCCTTCGGTGACGACCGCGCCACGCTCGATCAGCCCCCAGCCCTGCGCGCCGGCCAGCGTGGCCAGACGCGCATCGCGCCACAGCGTCTTCATGGTCGCGGTCCCCCGTCGCACTGCGCCCACAGCCACAGGCCCGCCGGCGCATCGGCGGCGTCGGCGCTGAACGACAGCACCGGCGGCGGCCGTTCGAACCAGAGCAGCGACCGTGCCGGCACCGCGACGCCGGCGCAGCGACCGGCGACGCGGGCATACAGGCCGCAGGCGGCGCCCGCCGGTGGCGTCCAGCCGGCGGCGTCGACCGCGATCTGCATCGCCCCGGGCACGCCGGCGAGCATCAGGTTCAGGTCGCGCGTCGGCCCGTCGAGCAGGCGGCAGTGCACCGCGGCCGCGCCGTCGAAGGCCAGGGGTGCGTCGCCGCGACGCAGGCGCTGCCGCCGGCCGTCGACGTCGAGCTCGACGCCGGCGCCGTCGAGCACCGCGAACCAGCGCCGCACACCGGGGAACGCCGAGAACGGGCCGTCGGCGTCGACGTCGGCGACGCTCACGCGAACGCGCCAGCCGTCGGCGCGCGGCCAGGCCAGCAACTCGCGCGTGACGCCGCCGCCGTTGCGCCAGCGGCGCGGCGGCGTGTCGGCCAGGTGCACGAGGCGCGTGGTCATGGGCTGAACTGCCCCTCGATCTGGTAGCGCGCGCCCGGGTGCACCAGGCGCACCAGCGTCACCGGCACGCCGCGGTCGACGGTGCGGCGAACGACCACCAGGCAGGGGTCGGCGGGGGCGATGCCGAGCAGCCTCGCCTCCTGCGCGGTCGGCAGCGCGGCCTGGATCGTGTACTGCGCCTGCCACAGCGGCGCGACGGCGAGCAGGTGCTGCGTCGGGGTCGTGCGCGTGAAGTCGACGTCGAGGTAGTCGGGCACCGCCGCCGGGTTGACGTAGCGGTCTTCGCACTGCAGCGGATCGCCGTTGTCGAAGTGAACGATCAGCGTGTGGAACACCGGCGCGCCGGCGTCGAGGCCGAGCTGCGCGGCCAGCGCCGCCGGCGCGCGCTCCTCGCGCTTGACGTGCACCTCGGCGTGATGGCGGTGGCCGCGCGCCTCGATCTCGTCGTGCAGGTCGCGGATCGTCAGCGTCGACGACACGCGGTGCAGGTGCGCGGCGAAGGTGCCCACCCCCTGCACGCGCTCGACGAAACCTTCGGCCGAGAGTTCGCGCAGCGCGCGGTTGACGGTCATGCGGCTGACGCCGAACTGCGCCACCAGCTCGGCCTCGGAGGGCATCAGCTCGCCGGGCAGCCAGCGCGCGCGCGACAGCTCGTCCTTCAGGTACTGCTTGACGCGCAGGTACGGCGCGGTGGCCCCGCGGCCGAGGACGACGCTCTCGCTCATGCGGCGCAGTGTAGTTGTCCGTGCCTGTCTAGACAAGTCTGGTGCAACGCCTGCGCTCAGGGAAACCCCGAATCCCGATGCTCTTGTCTAAGGTTGTCTAGACAACTACAGTCCACCCACCGACCGCACCGGGAGCGCCACGCCATGACCGACCTGTCCGTCCAGCGCCGCATCGCCACCGCCCGCCCCGTGCGCGCCCCGCGCGGCGCGCAGCTCAGCTGCAGGAGCTGGCTCACCGAGGCGGCGTACCGCATGATCCAGAACAACCTGGACCCCGAGGTGGCCGAGAACCCCGACGCGCTGGTCGTCTACGGCGGCATCGGCAAGGCGGCGCGCAACTGGGCGTGTTTCGACGCCATCCTGAAGGCGCTGCGCGAGCTCGGCGACGACGAGTCGCTGCTGGTGCAAAGCGGCAAGCCGGTCGGCGTGTTCCGCACGCACCCCGACGCGCCGCGGGTGCTGATCGCGAACTCGAACCTCGTGCCGAAGTGGGCCACCTGGGAACACTTCCACGAGCTCGACCGCCAGGGCCTGATGATGTACGGCCAGATGACCGCCGGCAGCTGGATCTACATCGGCAGCCAGGGCATCGTGCAGGGCACCTACGAGACCTTCGTCGAGGCCGGGCGGCAGCACTACGGCGGCGACCTGACCGGTCGCTGGATCCTCACCGCGGGGCTCGGAGGCATGGGCGGCGCGCAGCCGCTGGCCGCGAGCTTCGCCGGCGCGTGCAGCCTGAACATCGAGTGCCAGCAGTCGCGCATCGACTTCCGGCTGCGTTCGCGCTACCTCGACGAGCAGGCGAAGGACCTCGACGACGCGCTCGCGCGCATCGCCAAGTACACCGCCGAGCGCAGGGCGATCTCGATCGGCCTGCTCGGCAACGCCGCCGAGATCCTGCCGCTGCTGGTGCAGCGCGCGAAGGCCGGCGGCATGAAGCCCGACCTGGTCACCGACCAGACCAGCGCGCACGACCTGGTCAACGGCTACCTGCCCGCCGGCTGGAGCGTCGAGCGCTGGCGCGCCGCCGCGGCCGACGCGGCGCAGCACGCCGCGCTGCGCGACGCGGCCGCGGCGAGTTGCGCCGTGCACGTGCGCGCGATGCTCCAGTTCCACGCGATGGGCGTGCCCACCGTCGACTACGGCAACAACATCCGCCAGGTGGCGTTCGACCGGGGCGTGGGCAACGCCTTCGACTTTCCCGGCTTCGTGCCGGCGTACATCCGCCCGCTGTTCTGCCGCGGCAAGGGGCCGTTCCGCTGGGTCGCGCTGTCGGGCGACCCCGACGACATCCGCAAGACCGACGCGAAGCTGAAGGAGCTGTTCCCGGCCCGCGAGAAGGACTACGCGCACCTGCACCGCTGGCTCGACATGGCCGGCGAGCGCATCGCGTTCCAGGGGCTGCCGGCGCGCATCTGCTGGATCGGGCTGGGCGAGCGCCACCAGGCGGGACTGGCGTTCAACGAGATGGTGCGCAGCGGCGAGCTGAAGGCGCCGATCGTGATCGGCCGCGACCACCTCGACAGCGGTTCGGTGGCCAGCCCGAACCGCGAGACCGAGAGCATGAAGGACGGCAGCGACGCGGTGTCCGACTGGCCGCTGCTGAACGCGCTGCTGAACACGGCCGGCGGCGCGACCTGGGTCAGCCTGCACCACGGCGGCGGGGTCGGCATGGGCTACTCGCAGCACGCCGGCGTGGTCATCGTCTGCGACGGCACCGACGCCGCGGCGAGGCGCATCGAGCGGGTGCTGTGGAACGACCCCGCCACCGGCGTGATGCGGCACGCCGACGCCGGCTACGACGACGCGGTGGCCTGCGCGCGCGAACACGGCCTGCAGCTGCCGATGATCGGGGCATGACCATGCCGGGCCGCCGCGAGCCGCCCGTGCCGTCGCACACGGTGCGCAGGGCCGTCCGGTGACCGTGGTGCAGGCGCTGACGATCCGGCCGGGCGCGCTGTCGCTCGACGAGCTGCAGGCGGTGCACCGCGGCGGCGTCGCGCTGTCGCTCGACGCCTCGGCGCACGACGTCATCGCCGCCAGCGCCGCACTGGTGCAGCGCGCCGCGGCCGGGCACGACCCGGTCTACGGCGTCAACACCGGGTTCGGCAAGCTCGCGTCGACGCGCATCGGCGAGGCCGACCTGGCGACGCTGCAGCTGCACCTGATCCGCTCGCACAGCGTCGGCGTCGGCGAGCCGCTGGCCGCGCCGGTCGTGCGCCTGATGCTCGCGCTGAAGGCGGCCAGCCTGGCGCGCGGCCACTCGGGCGTGCGGGCGCAGGTGATCGACACGCTGCTCGCGGTGCACAACGCGGGCCTGGTGCCCTGGGTGCCTGCCCAGGGTTCGGTCGGCGCGTCGGGCGACCTGGCGCCGCTGGCGCACATGACGCTGGCGCTGATCGGCGAGGGCGAGTTCGCCGTCGACGGGCGGCGCGTGCCGGCGCGCGAGGTGCTCGCCGCGCACGACATCGCACCGCTGGCGCTCGCGGCCAAGGAGGGTCTGGCGCTGATCAACGGCACCCAGACCTCGACCGCGCTGGCGCTGCACGCGCTGTTCGCGTTCGAGCCGGTGCTCGAGAGCGCGCTGGTGATCGGCGCGCTGACGGTCGACGCGGCGCGCGGCAGCGACGGCCCGTTCGACCCGCGCATCCACGCGCTGCGCGGCCAGCCCGGGCAGGTCGACGTCGCCGAGTACTACCGCCGCCTGCTCGAAGGCAGCGCGATCCGCGCCAGCCACCGCGACGGCGACGACCGCGTGCAGGACCCGTACTGCCTGCGCTGCCAGCCGCAGGTCGTCGGCGCCTGCCTTGACCAGCTGCGCCACGCCGCGCTGGTGCTGCTGCGCGAAGCCAACGCGGTCACCGACAACCCGCTGGTCTTCGTGCGCCGGGCCGCAGGCGACGACGCGGACCCGGCGGCCGCAGACCGCTTCGGGGGGGAGCTGGTCTCCGGCGGCAACTTCCACGCCGAGCCGGTGGCGCTGGCCTGCGACGCGATGGCCACCGCGATCGCCGAGGTCGGCGCGATCGCCGAGCGCCGCATCGCGATGCTGATCGACGCCGGCGTGTCGCGGCTGCCGCCGTTCCTGGCCGCCGACGCCGGTCTGAACAGCGGCTTCATGATCGCCCACGTCACCGCGGCGTCGCTGGCCAGCGAGAACAAGTCGCTGGCGCACCCGGCCAGCGTCGACAGCCTGCCCACCAGCGCGAACCAGGAGGACCATGTCTCGATGGCCACCTTCGCCGCGCGGCGGCTGCAGCCGATGATCGCCAACGTCGCGCGCATCCTGGGCATCGAGCTGCTCGCCGCGGCGCAGGGCATCGACTTCCTGCGCCCTCTGCACAGTTCGGCGCCGCTCGAATCGGTGCATGCCCTGCTGCGCAAGACCTGCGCGCCGATGCACCATGACCGCTACGTCGCGCCCGACATCGAGCACGCGGCGGCGCTGGTCGCCGGCGGCGAGCTGGCGCGCATCTTGCGAACCCTGCCGGCGTTGCCGGCGCTGTGGATACCGGCCTGACCCCATCCTCACCCCGTTTGCCTGGAGCACTGCATGAACAAGACCCTCGCCACCCTCGCCGTCGCCGCCGTCTTCGCCGCCGCCGCGCAGGCGCAGGAGACCAAGGTGACGATCGCGATGTCGGGCTGGACCGGCTTCGCCCCGCTGACGCTGGCCAAGGAGGCCGGGCTGTTCAAGAAGCACGGGCTGGACGTGACGATCAAGAAGATCCCGCAGAAGGACCGCCACCTGGCGATCGCCTCGGGCGACGTGCAGTGCGCGGCCACCACCGTCGAGACCTGGATCGTGTGGAACGCCAACGGCGTGGCCACCACGCAGATCTTCCAGCTCGACAAGAGCTACGGCGCCGACGGCATGGTCGTCAAGCCGCACATCCAGAAGATCGCCGACCTGAAGGGCAAGACCGTGGCCGCCAGCGCGCCGGGCACCGCGCCGTACTTCACGCTCGCCTGGTTCCTGCGGGAAAACGGGCTGAGCCTGAAGGACGTCAGCGTCGTCAACCTCGAGCCGCAGGCCGCCGCCAACGCGATGATCGCCGGCACCGGCAACCTCGACGCCGCGATGACCTACGAGCCCTACCTGGGCGCGGTGCGCGCCAAGCCTGAGGCCGGCAGGATCATCGCCACCACGCTCGACTACCCGATGATCATGGACACCTTCGGCTGCACGCCGAAGTTCCTGGCCGACAACCCGAAGGCCGCGCAGGGGCTGGCCAACGCCTACTTCGACGCGCTCGAGATGATCAAGGCCGAGCCGCAGAAGAGCTTCGGCATCATGGGCGCCGACGTCAAGCAGAGCGCCGAGCAGTTCGAGGCGTCGCAGAAGTACCTGCGCTGGCAGGACCGCGAAGCCAACCGCAGGTTCTTCGCCGGCGAGCACGCAGCGTTCAGCAAGAAGGCCGCCGACGTCCTGCTCGAGGCCGGGATCATCCGCCAGATCCCCGACCTGTCGAAGCTCGCCGACCCGCGCTTCGTGCAGTGAGCGCGTAGCCGCACGCGCGTCCCGCCGCGTCGATCCCGACGTCGAACCGCCCCCGGCCCCGGGCCGGGGCTGGCGTGCCACGCCCGAGGAGGTCATGATGAGCGTCGTCTCCGCACCGGCCGCGGCCAGCGCCCGCGCCGGCACCCGCCCCGGCGCGCCGCCGCGCCACCCGACCCGCCGCTTCGCGATGAAACCGCTTGCGCCCGTCGCCCCCGTCACGCGCATCGTGCTCGGCGTGTCGTTCTTCGTGCTGTTCGTCGCCGTCTGGGCGCTCGCGACCTTCGGCGGCTTCGTGCCCAAGACCTTCCTCGCCGACCCGCTGACCATGCTGGCCAGCGGGTGGCGGCTGCTCGCCGAGTACAACTTCGCGCACGACATCGGCATGACGGTGTGGCGCGTCGTCGGCGGCTTCGTGATCGCCGCCGCGATCGCGCTGCCGCTGGGTGTGGCGATGGGCGCCTACAAGCCCGTCGAGGCGTTCTTCGAGCCTTTCGTCAGCTTCGCGCGCTACCTGCCGGCCTCGGCGTTCATCCCGCTGCTGATCCTGTGGGCCGGCATCGGCGAGGCGCAGAAGCTGGCGGTGATCTTCATCGGCAGCTTCTTCCAGCTGGTGCTGATGATCGCGGTGGCCGTGGGCAACGCGCGGCGCGACCTGGTCGAGGCGGCGTACACGCTGGGCGCGAGCGACCGCACGCTGGTGGCGCGCGTGCTGATCCCCGGCGCGGCACCGGAGATCGCCGAGATCCTGCGCATGGTGCTCGGCTGGGCCTGGACCTACGTCATCGTCGCCGAGCTGATCGGCGCATCGAGCGGCATCGGCCACATGATTACCGACAGCCAGGCGCTGCTGGCCACCGACCAGATCATCTTCGGCATCATCGTCATCGGCCTGATCGGGCTGGTCAGCGACTTCGCGTTCAAGTGGGTGAACCGGCGCCTGTTCCCGTGGGCGCTGCTGGGCCGGTGACGGGCACCGCCCCCGAGGCGCCTGCGACGCTTCCCTCTCGAAGCCGCGCCGCCGGCGGCGCGGTGAAACCGGCTGCGCAGCGGCCGCTGGACCGGTCGGCGCCATGTTCGGGGCACGGCGCGACGGGCCGAGGAGACATGCCATGACATCACTGCTGTCGATCCGCGGCGTCGAGCGCCGCTTCGACTCGGCCAAGGGCTCGACGCTCGCGCTGCAGGCCACCGACCTCGACGTCGCCGAGAACGACTTCATCACCATCCTCGGCCCCAGCGGTTGCGGCAAGAGCACGCTGCTGCGCATCGTCGCCGGGCTCGACCACCCGACCGCCGGCGAGGTGCGGCTCGACGGGCAGCCGATCCACGGCCCCGGCGCCGACCGCGGCATGGTGTTCCAGAGCTACACGCTGTTCCCTTGGCTGAACGTGCTCGACAACGTGTGCTTCGGGCTGCGCGAGCGCGGCGTGCCGCGCGCCGAGCAGATCGACACCGCGCACGCCTTCCTCGCGAAGGTCGGGCTGAAGGGCTTCGACCAGCACTACCCGAAGCAGCTGTCGGGTGGCATGCAGCAGCGCGTGGCGATCGCCCGTGCGCTGGCCAACGGCCCGCGCATGCTGCTGATGGACGAGCCGTTCGGCGCGCTCGACCACCAGACGCGCGAGCTGATGCAGGAGCTGCTGCTCGGCATCTGGGAGGCCGAACGCAAGACGGTGCTGTTCGTGACGCACGACATCGACGAGGCGGTGTTCATGGGCAGCCGCGTCGTCGTGATGAGCGCGCGCCCCGGGCGCATCAAGCTCGACCGCCCGGTCGAGCTGCCGCACCCGCGGCACTACTCGGTGAAGACCAGCCCCGCGTTCGCCGCCCTGAAGGCGGAGCTGACCGAGCAGGTGCGCGTCGAGGTGCGCGCGGCGCAGGAGGCGCTGGCCTGAGCGGCGCCGCGCGCGCGGGCCTACGCCGCCGCGCGCAGCGCCGACGCGTCCAGCCTCGCGGCCAGCCGCGCGCTCCACGCGGTGGGCCGGTGCACCAGCCGCTCGGCGAGCACGTGCCGTGCGCGCGGCAGGTCGCCGCCGCGCCGCGCCGCCTCGATCAGCGTCAGCGCCAGCACGTCGCGCTGCGCGTGGCTGCCGCCGAAGCCGTGCGCGATGTCGCGCACCGCTTCGATGCGCGCGGCCGCCTGCAACGTGCGCCCCTGCGCGAAGTCGAGGATGGCCTCGGCCAGCGGCAGGCCGATGTCGCGCGTCATCGCCCGGTTGGCGCCGGCCCCGTGCGCGGCGGTGGCACGCATCTCGGCCAGCACGCGTGCGCTGTCCGCGTCGCGCCCGGTGGCGGCGAAGCTCATCACCGCGTGCAGGTCGTTGAAGGCGTAGAACCCGCGTTCGCCCTCGGCCTTGGCCTGCCAGCGGTCGGCCACGCGCTCGAAGCGATCGCCGACGTCGACACCCTCGAGGCGCAGGCGCCACAGCAGCGCGACGCAGTCGATCAGCACCAGCATCATGTCGACCTGCGGGCCGTCGAGCCTGCGGTCGTACAGGTCGAGCGCGGCGTCGAGGTCGCCGCGGTCCATGTGCAGCAGCGCGAGGTGCCACCAGTTGTGCGGCGCGAAGGCGTTGTCGTCGCGGCCCCAGTCGTCGGCACCCGACTCGAGCCACGCGATGCCCTCGCCGATGCGGCCCTGCATCTCCATGACGTGCGCCACCGCGTGCACCGCCCAGCCGTCACCGGGCGTCAGCTCGACCGCGCGCCTCCCGGCGGCCTCGGCGTCGGGGTACTGGTGACACTCCTCGAGCCCGAAGGCGTGCATGCCCAGCAGGTACGAGTAGCCGGGAAGCGCCGTGCTCCATGCGGGCAGCACGCGCGCGACGCGGTTGCGCAGGTTCAGCGCGTCGCCGCGGTAGAAGTCCATCAGGTGCGCCGTCTGCAGCGCCAGCGCGTCGCGCGGCCACTCGCGCAGCACGGCGTCGAAGGCGCGGCAGGCCTCGTGCCAGTGGCCGTCGACCAGCAGCCGCGCGGCGGCGGTCAGCGCGCGCTCGCGCGTGTTGGCGCGTGCCGGCAGCGCCTCGGCGCGTGCGACCGCGGCGCGCGCCATCGGCATGAAGCGCCCCTCGGTGGCGGTGACCACGACGAAGGCCTTGGCCAGGTGCGCGAGCACGAAGTCGGGGTCGAGCGACAGCGCGGCGTCGAGGGTGGCGATGGGGTCGCCCCGGTAGGCGTGGAACTGCGCGAGGGCGGCCTCGAACTGGGCGAGCGCCTGCGCGCTGGGGGTGGACACGGCGAGGCCGCGATGGTCTTGAAGCATGGGGATCTCCTGGGTCGTGGGTGGGGGGAACGGGGGCTTCACGTGCACCGGGCGTGCCGCGCCGGCGCCGCGCCGGCCGCGCGGTGTCGGTCCACCGCGGCGCCGCGCGCCGCGAACGGCGACGTGGCGCGGGCATCCGGCCAGCGTGCGTCGGTGCGGGCGAGCGTGTCGATCGACGCGGCCGCGCCGAGCGTGGCGCACAGTGCCGCCACGGCGGCCAGCAGGTGCGCCGCGGTCGACGCGGTCGGGGGCAGGGCAGGGGTGATGCGGTCCATCGTCGGTGGCCTCGGGTTCTCGTGAAGGCGGGTGGCATCGTCGCCGGCGCGCCGCTTCAGGTCCTTGGCCGCGCCTGAAACGTCCTGAAGCCCGCGCCGCGCTAAGCTCGCGGGGCCTCCCCGCCGGGCCGCCTGCGTTGACCCACGACCCCGCCGAGTACCGCTTCGGTCGCTTCCGCCTCGACCCCGTGCGCCGCGTGCTGCGCGCCGACGGCGAGGCCTGCCGGCTGGGCGCGCGCGCGCTCGACCTGCTGCTGGAGCTGGTGCGTAAACGCCACCGCATCGTCGGCAAGGACGAGCTGCTTGATCGCGTGTGGCCCGGCCTGGTGGTCGAGGAGAACAACCTGCAGGTGCAGGTGTCGGCGCTGCGCAGGCTGCTGGGGCCGCAAGCCATCGTCACCGTGCAGGGACGCGGCTACCGGTTCGTCGCCGATCTCGACGACGCGGCCGGCGCGGCGGCGAACGCGGCGCCGGCTGCGGCCGAGCGCGCCGGCCCGCGGCAGGCGCCGCTGCCGGCGCTGCCCCCGGCGCACCTACCGGCACTGGTCGGGCGCGACGACGACCTGGGCGCGGGCTGCGCCCTGGTGGCCGCCCACCCGCTGGTCACGCTGACCGGGCCGGGCGGCATCGGCAAGACGCGCCTCGCGCAGGCGATCGCCCGGCACCTGAGCGACGGCTTCGCCGACGGCGTGCGCGTGGTCGAGCTGGCCGAGGTCGGCGATGCCGCAGGGGCGGCCGCGGCACTGGCCCTGGCCACGGGGGTCGAGCTGCCGCCCGGCGCGCCGGCGGGGCCGACCCTGGCGGCGGCGCTGCGCGAGCAGGCGCTGCTGCTGCTGCTCGACAACTGCGAGCATGTCGTCGACGCGGTCGTCGCGCTGGTGGTGCCGATCGTGTCGCGAGCGCCGCGGGTGCGCGTGCTCGCGACATCGCAGACGCCGCTGCGCGTGGCCGGCGAGCAGCTGCTGCGACTGCGGCCGCTCGCGCTGCCGCCGCCCGAGGAGGCCCACGATCCCGGCCGCGTCGCGAGCTACGCTGCGGTGCAGCTGTTCGTGCAGCGCGCCCGCGCGGCGCAGCACGGCTTCGCGCCCGCCGACGGCGACTGGGCCGCAGCGGCAGCGATCTGCCGCGAGCTCGACGGGCTGCCGCTGGCCATCGAGCTGGCCGCCGCGCGCGTGCCGTTGCTCGGACTGCAAGGCCTGCGCGAGCGGCTGGACAGCCGGCTGCGCCTGCTCGGCGTCGGCCCGCGCGACGCGCCGGCGCGCCAGCGCACGCTGCGCGCGACGCTCGAGTGGAGCCACGCGCTGCTCGACGCCGACGAGCAGCGGCTGTTCCGTCGGCTCGGCGTGTTCGTCGGCGGCTTCTCGCTGTCGCTTGCCCAGCGCACGCTCGTCGAACCGGGCGACGACCCGTGGGCGGTGCTGGACAGGCTCGCCGCGCTGGTCGACAAGTCGCTGGTCGCCGTCGAAGGCGTCGGCGAGCCGCGCTACCGGCTGCTCGAGTCGGCGCGCGCGTTGGCGCTCGAGCGGCTGGCGGCGTGCGGCGAGGTCGAGCAGGTCGAGCGCCGCCGTGCCGATGCGCTGCGCGACCTGCTCGACGACTTCGAGGTCGAGGTGGTGCTCGAACCGTGCTTCGACGCGCTGCTGCTGGCGCTCGAGCCCGAGCGGGCCAACCTGCACGCGGCGCTGCGGTGGGCCATGCGCGCGCCGCAGGCACGCGCGACCGCGCTGGCGCTGCTGGCGTCGAGCCAGGCGCTGTGGAGCGAGCCCGACCCGTTCGGCGACGTGTTCGAGCACTACCTGGCCGCGCGCGACTGGCTCGACGCCAGCGTGCCGACGGCGCTGGCGACGCGGTTTCGCGTCGCCTTCCAGGCGATGGCGCGACGGCGCCTTCGGCGCACCGCCGAGTGGCGCGACGAGGCCTGGCGCGTGCTCGACGGCTACCGTGCGCTCGGCGACCGCGCCGGCACCTACCGCGCGCTGTGCGCACTGGGCGGCGCGCCGCGCGACGTGATCGACGAGACCCGCGCTGCGGATCTGCTCGCCGAGGCGCAACGCCTCGAGGACCCTGCATGGTCGCCGCGGCAGCGCGCGCGGCGCCAGCTGGCGCTCGAGTGGTTCCACGATCTCGGCGGGCGCTTCGGTGCCTGCCGCGACGCCGGGCGGCAGCACGTGGCGCTGGCGCGCGCGACCGGCGCGCTGCTGGTGATCCCGGCGTTGAGCAATCTGGCCGACACCGAGCATGTGATCGGCGACCACGCCGCCGCGGTGGCGTTGTGCCGCGAGGCGATCGAGGCGGCGGCGGCGGTCGGACGGCCGGCGGCGGCCGTCGATGCTTACGGCAACATGGTGTCGGCGCTGATCTCGCTCGGCGAGCTGGCTCAGGCGGCACGGACGATCCGCGAGGGCCGGGCGCTGCGCCTGCGCACCCGCGGCACGGCCTTCGACCTGCTGCTGTCGGCCGCGCTGCTGGCGTTGCGCCGGGGGCAGCGCGACCTCGCGGCGCGGCTGGTCGGCTGTGCCGACCGGGTCTACGCCGACGCGGGCCACGAGGTCCACCCGCCGGAGCGGCGCATGCGCGAGGCGGTGCTCGCCGAACTCGACGCGGCGGTGACCGGCGCAGACCTCGCCGCACTGCTCGCCGACGGCGCACGCTGGAGCGAGGACGAGGCCTTCGCGCACGCCGGCCTGCGCGAAGGCTGACGCACGGCGATGTCGCGCGACGTCGTCGGTGCCGTGCTCGTCGCGCTGCAGCTGTCGGCGATGGCGCTGCTCGCGCTGCTCGCGCTGCCGGCGTTCGCCGCGCGGACCGCGCCGCCGGCGGCGTGGGCGCTCGCGGCACTCGCGCTGGGCGTCGGCGGCTGGGCCTTGTCGGCGAACCGGCCGGGCAACTTCAACATCCGGCCGGCGCCGCGCGTCGACGGTCGGCTGGTGCAGACCGGCCCGTACCGCTGGGTGCGGCACCCGATGTACAGCGCGGTGCTCGCCGGCGCGCTGGCCGCCGTGCTGGCCGCGCCGGCGGTGTCCAGCGTGGCCGCCGCCGGCGTGCTCGCCACGGTGCTGCTCGTGAAGTCGGTGCTCGAGGAGCGCTGGATGCTGCGGCAGCACCCCGGCTACGCGGCGTACCGCCGGCGCACGCGCCGCTTCGTGCCCTGGCTGTTCTGATCGCCCGCGGGGCCGCTGCGCGCCCGGCCCGGTGGGAGGATGGCGGCGATTCGCCGGGGCGCGGCGTCCCGACGGGCGCAGCGGGCGGGCGGCCGCGCCGATACACTGCCCGGCTTCGCACACGATCGACCCCTTGCGCGGCATGAACTTGCGCGACGACGCCCTGCTGAACCTGATCGAACGCGCCGAACGGCTGCTCGTGCGGCTCGAGGCGGTGCTGCCGCACGCGCCGCAGCCGCCCGACTGGTCGGCGTCGGTGGCGTGGCGCTACCGCAAGCGCGGCGGCGTCGGCGCGCTCGAGCCGGTGCGCCACGTCGCGACGATCCGCCTGGCCGACCTGCAGGAGGTCGACGCGCAGAAGCAGCGGCTGGTGCGCAACACCGCGCAGTTCGTCGCCGGCCGGGCGGCGAACAACGTGCTGCTCACCGGGGCGCGCGGCACCGGCAAGAGTTCGCTGATCAAGGCCTGCCTGAACGAGTTCGCGCCGCGCGGGCTGCGGCTGATCGAGGTCGACAAGGCCGACCTGGTCGACCTGCCGGACCTGGTCGACCTGGTCGCCGAGCGGCCCGAGCGATTCGTGATCTTCTGCGACGACCTCAGCTTCGACGAAGGCGAGCCGGGCTACAAGGCGCTGAAGTCGATCCTCGACGGCTCGGTGGCGCAGGCCAGCGACAACGTGCTGATCTACGCGACCAGCAACCGCCGCCACCTGCTGCCCGAGTACATGAGAGAGAACCTGACCTACACGCACACCGACGACGGCGAGGTGCACCCGGGCGAGGTGGTCGAGGAGAAGATCTCGCTGTCGGAGCGCTTCGGGCTGTGGATCAGCTTCTACCCGTTCAGCCAGGACGAGTACCTGGCGATCGTCGCGCAGTGGTTGCGCCACTTCGGCGTCGACGCCGCGCGCATCGAGGCGTCCCGGCACGACGCGCTGGTGTGGGCGCTCGAGCGCGGCTCGCGCTCGGGCCGCGTGGCGTACCAGTTCGCGCGCGACCACGCCGGGCGCGCCGGTGGCTGAAGCGTCGGTCCGTCCGGTGGACGTCGGCGACGGGGAGCCGCGCCGTCCGGTGGACGTCGGGGACGGGGAGCCGCGCCGTCCGGTGGACGTCGGGGGCGGGGAGCCGCGCCGTCCGGTGGACGTCGCGGTGGGCGTGCTGATCGACCGCAACGGCCGCTTCCTGCTCACGTCGCGGCCCGACGGCAAGGTCTACGCCGGCTACTGGGAATTCCCCGGGGGCAAGCTCGAGGCCGGCGAGTCGGTCGAGCAGGCGCTGCGCCGCGAACTGCACGAGGAACTGGGCATCACGATCGGCGCCGCGCAGCCGTGGCAGGTCAAGATCGTCGACTACCCGCACGCGCGCGTGCGGCTGCACTTCTGCAGGGTCTTCGACTGGCGCGGCGCTTTCGAGATGCGCGAGGGGCAGCGCATGGCGTGGCAGACGCTGCCGGTGCAGGTGCGCCCGGTGCTGCCGGGCACGATTCCCGTGCTTCGCTGGTTCGCCGCCGAGCGCGGCCATGCCGGCGCGACGCACGTCGAGTGACTACACTGCCCGCATGGACTGGCTCGACGAGGTCAAGTGGGACGAGCGCGGGCTCGTGCCGGCGATCGCGCAGGAGGCCGCCAGCGGCGACGTGCTGATGGTCGCGTGGATGAACCGCGAGGCGCTGGCCGCCACCGTCGCGCGCGGCGAGGCGGTGTACTTCAGCCGCTCGCGCGGCCGGCTGTGGCACAAGGGTGAGGAGTCGGGGCACGTGCAACAGGTGCACGAGGTGCGACTGGACTGCGACGGCGACGTCGTGCTGCTGAAGGTCACGCAGCGCGGGCACGAGCCGGGCATCGCCTGCCACACCGGGCGCCACAGCTGCTTCTTCCGGCGCCACGACCAGGGGCGCTGGATCGACGTCGACCCGGTCTTGAAGGACCCGGCGAGCATCTACAGATAGGACGATGGGCAGCAACGACACCCTCGCGCGGCTGGCCGCGGTGATCGAGTCGCGCAAGGGCGCCAGTCCCGACGCGAGCTACGTCGCGCGCCTGCTCGGCAAGGGCACCGACGCGGTGCTGAAGAAGCTCGGCGAGGAGGCCACCGAGGTGGTGATGGCCGGCAAGGACGGCGACGCGGCGAAGATCGTCGCCGAGACCGCCGACCTGTGGTTCCATTCGCTGGTCGCGCTCGCACACTTCGGACTGACGCCGTCGCAGGTGCTCGCCGAGCTCGAGCGGCGCGAGGGGCTGTCGGGGCTGGAGGAATTCGCACGGCGCCGGCCGGGCGCGCCAGGCGCCGGCGCGGCGCGGGAAGGGCACGAGACATGAGCGAACTGACGACGACCCCGGCGGCCGACACGCAGCGCGACCAGTCGCTGCGCACCGTGGGCCACATCAGCTACGCGTTGCACGCGATCGTCGCGATCGGCGCCGTGATTCCGTCGTTCCAGCCCAGCATCCTGCTGCTGGTGGCCGCGTTCATCATCGACGTCGTCAAGCGCGGCGACGCCGCGGGCACCTGGCACGCGTCGCACTTCGGCTGGCGCATCCGCAGCGTCGTCTGGGCCGGCGTGCTGTACCTCGTGACGCTGCCGCTGTGGTTCTTCCTCGTGCTGCCGGGCTGGATCGCCTGGGGGCTGATCTCGCTGTGGTTCATCTACCGCGTCGCCCGCGGCTGGCTGAGCCTGAACGACCGCAAACCGATGCCGACATGAACAACGACGCCGACCCGGACTGCATCTTCTGCAAGATCGTCGCCGGCCGGGTGCCGGCGAAGAAGGTGCACGAGGACGACCAGGTCGTCGTCTTCCACGACATCCACCCCTGGGCCCCGGTGCACGTGCTGCTGGTGCCGCGCCAGCACATCGTCTCGATGGCCGAGGTCGGGCCCGAGCACCAGGCACTGCTCGGCCACATGATGGCGCTGGTGCCGCGGCTGATGCGCGAGCTGGGTGTCACCGGCGGGTTCCGCCAGGTGATCAACACCGGGCGTGACGGCGGGCAGGAGGTGATGCATCTGCACATGCACGCCTTCGGCGGGCCGCGCCCGTGGCAGCGCGGCTGATCACCGCGCGCGCCGTCGGGGCGGGGGCCCTCGCCTAGAATCCGCCTTCTTATCCAGGAGATCGACATGGGAACGTTCAGCATCTGGCATTGGCTGATCGTGCTGCTGGTCGTGGTGCTGATCTTCGGCACCAAGAAGCTGAAGAACATGGGCTCCGACCTCGGCGCTGCGGTCAAGGGCTTCAAGGACGGCGTGAAGGGCGGCATGGACACGGCCGACGACGCCGGCGGCAGCCCGCCGCAGGTCACCGGCACGCAGAAGAAGGCCGACCCGAACACGGTCGACGTCGAGGCGAAGACCAAGTCCTGAGCCTCGAGCGGCGTCGCTGCCGCGTCCCGGCATGATCGAGTTCGGATTCGACAAGCTCGCGCTGATCGGCGCCGTGGCGTTGATCGTCATCGGCCCCGAGAAGCTGCCGCGCGTCGCCCGCACGGTCGGGCACCTGATCGGCAAGGCGCAGCGCTACGTCGCCGACGTCAAGGCCGAGGTGAACCGCTCGATCGAACTCGAAGAACTGAAGAAGATGAAGACGCAGTTCGAGGAGGCGGCGCGCGACGTCGAGACCAGCGTGCAGCACGAGATCCGCGAGGCCCAGACCGACTTCGACCGCAACTGGAGCGAGGCCACCGCCGGGCTCGACGCGTCGTCGTCGCTGTCGGCGCCGCTGTCCACGCCGGTGCCCGAGTACAAGCGCCCGAAGAAGAACTGGCGGCTCAAGCGCGGCGCGGTGCCGACCTGGTACAAGCAGCGCCACGGCGTGCGCACGCACTCGCAGTCGGGCGCCGCGCGCGTGGCGCGCTTCCGCCCGCCGCGCGCGCGCTGAGGGCCGTGCGGGGATGAGCGCGAACAAGGGACCCGACGACGACGACGAACTGGCCGGCACCGAGCAGCCCTTCGTCTCGCACCTGATCGAACTGCGCGACCGCCTGATCCGCGCGCTGGTGGCGGTGGGCATCGCATTCGGCGCGCTGTCGCTGTGGCCGGGACCCGGCGCGCTGTACGACCTGCTCGCGCTGCCGCTGGTGGCCAACCTGCCCGAGGGCGCGACGATGATCGCCACCAGCGTGATCTCGCCGTTCCTCGTGCCGCTGAAGATCACGCTGCTCGCCGGTTTCCTGCTGGCGCTGCCGGTGGTGCTGTACCAGGTCTGGGCCTTCATCGCCCCCGGGCTGTACAGCCACGAGAAGCGGCTGGTGCTGCCGCTGGTCGTGTCGAGCACGCTGCTGTTCTTCGCCGGCGTCGCGTTCTGCTACTTCTTCGTCTTCGGCGGGGTGTTCAAGTTCATCCAGAGCTTCGCGCCGAAGAGCATCACCGCGGCGCCCGACATCGAGGCCTACCTCGGCTTCGTGATGAACATGTTCATCGCCTTCGGATTGGCCTTCGAGGTGCCGGTGGCGGTGATGGTGCTGGTGCGCATGGGCGTGGTCACCGTCGACAAGCTGCGCCAGTTCCGCGGCTACTTCATCGTGCTGTCGTTCATCGTCGCGGCGATCATCACGCCGCCGGACGTGGTGTCGCAGCTCGCGCTGGCCATCCCGATGTGCCTCTTGTACGAAGCCGGCATCGTGGCCGCGCAGCTGTTCGCGAAGAAGCCCGCGCCGGCCGGTCAGGCGAGCGACGGCGCGGGTTGACCCTCAGGGTTCGCGCTGCGCGCGCACCGGGCGCTGCGCCACGCGCAGTGTCAGCTCCAGGCGCTGCTGCCGTCGCTGCACGCCCAGCCTGACCTCGTCGCCGGGCCTGACCGCGGTCACCGCGTCGACGAGCTGGCGCGAATCGGTCACCCCGCGATCGCCGACCTGCGTGACCACGTCGCCGGGCTGCATGCCGGCCTGCGCCGCCGGGCCGCCCTGCAGCACGCCGGTGATCAGCGCACCTTGCCGCACCGGCAGCCCGAAGCTGTCGGCGAACTCGGGCGTGACGTTGCCGACCTCGACGCCGATCCAGCCGCGGCTGACCCGCCCGTCGCGGATCAGCGCGACCATCACGTCGCGCGCGATGTCGGCCGGGATCGCGAAACCGATGCCCAGGCTGCCGCCGCTGCGCGAGTAGATCGCCGTGTTGATGCCCACCAGCTGACCGTCGACGTCCACCAGCGCGCCGCCCGAGTTCCCGGGGTTGATCGCGGCGTCGGTCTGGATGAAGTTCTCGAAGGTGTTGATGCCGACCCGGTTGCGCCCGAGCGCGCTGACGATGCCCGCGGTCACCGTCTGGCCGACGTTGAAGGGGTTGCCGATCGCGAGCACGGTGTCGCCGACGTGCAGCCCGGCGCTGTCGCCGAACACGACGGTGGGCAGCGCGTCGAGGTCGATCTTCAGCACCGCGAGGTCGGAGTCGGGGTCGGTGCCGACGACGCGCGCGCGCGCCGCGCGGCCGTCGGCGAGCTGCACCTCGATGTCGTCGGCGCCGTCGACCACGTGGTGGTTGGTCAGCACATAGCCCTCGGGCGAGACGATCACCCCCGAGCCGAGCCCGACCTGCGGCTGCTGCTGTTGGCGCAGCCGGTCGCCGAAGAAGAAGCGGAACCACGGGTCGTCGAGCTGCGGGCTGCGCGCCGGGGCGCGGCTCGCGGCGATGCTGACCACCGCGGGCGCGGCGCGCTGCGCTGCGGTGCGCAGGCTGGCCGCCGGCGCGCTGGCCGGCGCGGCCGCGGGCGCCGATTGCAGCGTGACGATCTCGGGCAACATGCGCGCCGGGTTGCGTGCCAGCCACTCGGGCTTGAGCGTGGCGACGACGAACAGCACGGCGACGGCCACCGTGACGGCCTGCGAGAAAATCAGCCAGGTTCTGCGCATAGGGGGATGCCGTGTCGAACGAGGCCCGCGTGAGCGAGGTCGGGGCGTATCTGGAGCGCCTGCTGGCCGTCGGCGAGTTCAGGGATTATGGGCCGAACGGTCTGCAGGTCGAGGGCCGGTCCTCGGTGCGCAGGATCGTCAGCGGCGTCACCGCGAGCCTCGCGCTGATCGACGCGGCGATCGACGCCGGTGCCGACGCGCTGATCGTGCACCACGGCCTGTTCTGGCGCGGGCACGACGGGCGGTTGACCGGCTGGCTCGCCGAGCGCGTGCGCCGGTTGATGGGGCACGGCGTCAACCTGTTCGCCTACCACCTGCCGCTGGACGCGCACCCGGAGCTGGGCAACAACGCGCAGCTCGGCGCGAGGCTGGGCTGGCGCGCCGACGCGCGTTTCGGCGAACAGGACCTGGGGTTCATCGGCGACGCGCCCGGCGGCGGCGCGCCGGCGCTGGCGCGCCACGTCGCGCAGGTGCTCGGCCGCGAGCCGCTGCTGCTGCCCGGCGACGGCCGCGCGGTGCGCCGAGTCGCCTGGTGCACCGGCGGCGCGCAAGGCTACTTCGAGGCCGCGGTGGCCGCCGGGGCCGACCTGTTCCTCACCGGCGAAGTGTCCGAGCCGCAGGCGCACGTGGCGCGCGAGACCGGCGTGGCCTTCCTCGCCTGCGGCCACCACGCGACCGAACGCTACGGCGCGCCGGCATTGGCCGCGCACGTCGCCGAGCGCTTCGGGCTCGAGCACCGCTTCATCGACATCGACAACCCCGCATGACGACCGCACCGCTGCTGGTGACGATGGGCGACGCCTGCGGCGTCGGCCCCGAGGTCGTGCTGCGCGCGCTCGGCGCCGACGACGCCGCACCTTGGTTCGGCGCGGCGCTCGTCGTCGGCGACATCGGCGTGATGCGCCGCGCCGCGGCATTGCTGCCCGATGCCGAGCGCCGGCCGCTGGCGTTGATCGAGGCGCCTGCCGAGCTCGAGCATTGCCCGCCGCGCTGCATCGCGGTGTGGCAGCCGCACGGGCTGCCGCCGGGGCTTGACGCGCTGCCCTGGGGCCGCGTCGACGCGCGCGCGGGCGCTGCGGCGGCGGCGTGCGTCGAGGCCGCGGTGGCCGCGCTGCGGCGCGGCGAGGGTGCGGCGATCGTCACCGCGCCGCTGCACAAGGAGGCGCTGGCCGCCGCCGGCGTGCCCCATCCAGGGCACACCGAGATGCTGCAGGCGCTGGCGACGCGGGGTGGCGCGCCGCCGCCGGTGCGCATGATGCTGGCCAACGACGAGATCAAGGTCGTGCTGGTGACGATCCACATGGCGCTGCGCGACGCGATCGACGCGGTGACCTTCGACGCGGTGCTGCACACGCTGCGCCTCGCGCACGCCGCCGCCGCGCGCTGGGGGCAGCCGCGGCCGCGCATCGCGGTGGCCGGGCTGAACCCGCACGCCGGCGAGGGCGGGCTGTTCGGCGACGAGGAACTGCGCGTGATCGCGCCGGCGGTGGCGGCCGCGCGCGCCGAGGGTGTCGACGCGCAGGGCCCGTTCCCCCCGGACACGGTGTTCATGCGTGCGCGCCGCGGCGCCTTCGACCTGGTGGTGGCCATGACGCACGACCACGGGCTGATTCCGGTGAAGTACCTCGGCGTCGAGCACGGCGTCAACGTCACGCTGGGGCTGCCGTTCGTGCGCACCAGCCCCGACCACGGCACCGCGTTCGACATCGCGGGGCGCGGCGTCGCCGACGCGGCCAGCCTGCGCGCGGCGCTGCGGCTGGCGCGCCGGCTGGCGTCAGCGTGACGCGGCCGGGCGTGCGGCGCCGAGCGCCGCCAGCTGCTTACGCGCGCGCGCGGTCGCGCGCTCGAGCAGGTAGGCGTTCTCGAACGTGCGCAACCGCCCCGACTCGCACAGCCGCATCAGCATGCGCGCGGTCAGCGAGATCGTGCGCTGGTGCTTGGCGCCGCGCGTGAACACGAAGAACGTGCGCGCCGGACTGATGTAGTTCAGCTTGACCTTGTGCCAGGCGCCCTCGAGGTGCATGCGGTACGCGAAGCCGACCTGCACGTGCTGCGCCAGCGCGGCGCCGCTGGCCGGCTCGACCGCGTCGGGCGCGGGCAGGCCCTCGATGCGCACGTCCTCGGTCGAGACCTCGGGCTCGGCCGACAGGTCGATGTCGACCCGGCCGTTCCAGTCGACCGCCGCCTCGGTGACCAGGCCGACGCGCCGGGCCTCGTCGGCGCTGAAGTTGCGCTCGGGCACGACGTCGTCGAGCACCGGCAGCACGCCCGGCGGCGGACGCTCGCTGGCATTGGGCAGCGGCGCGCCGAACACCGCGTCGAGCTTCTTGGCCAGCAGGTTGTAGTCGAGCTGGCTGACGGCGCCGCTCTTCAGCGACTCGGCGTGCGCCGGCAGCAGCTGCGCGAAGAACGCCTTCTTCGCGTCCTCGGGCCAGCCGATGCGCGCCAGTCCGTCGTTGAGCTCCTTCATCAGCGGCGGCAGCGCGAGCACGAAGGCCTTGCGCTCGGCCGGCGTGCCCTTGGGCAGCACGCTGAGCACCAGGTCGCGCGCGGCCTGGCGCGCCTTCAGCGCGCGCTCGCTGCCTTCGCCGTGCTGGCGCTCGGCGTGCACGATCGCCTGGCTCCACACCTGCGCGACGAAGGTGCGCAGGAACTCCGGCATCGCCAGCGGCGCCAGCTCGGACTGCAGCCGGCGCATGTAGCGCTGGTGCAGCAGCAGCGCCTGCTCCTTGTCGGCGAACAGCTGGGCGGCGTCGCCGGCGTGCTCCTGCACCTCCTGCGTGGCCTGGCTGGCGATGAAGGCTTCGAGCTCGGACAGCTTGCGCTCGTACAGCGCCATCTGGTCGAAGTCGCCCTCGACGATGTGCTGCACGAGCTCGCGCACCAGCGCGAGGAAGCGGTCGCCCGGACCGGCGGCGAGGTCGTCGAAGCCGCAGGCCAGCGACGCGATGCGGTTGACGAAGCGGCGCACCGGGTGACGGCGCGACGAGAAGAAGGTCGCGTCGCCGAGCGCGACGCGCAGCACCGGCAGCTGCAGCCGCGCGATCTGGCGCGCCATCTGCGGCGGCACCTTCGGGTCGGACAGGATCTGCTCGAACAGGCTGCCGACGACGTCGATCACCATGTGGTCGAGCGTGCCGGTCGACGCACGGCGCAATTCGTCGCGGTGCGCGTAGATCAGGTTCGGTACCGCGGCGCCGCCCCAGTCGGTGGCCGCCGCGCCGGCGGCCAGACCGGCGGCGGCGCCCTGGGCGCCGGCCGGCGCCAGGCTGACCCGCGCGAGCTGGCGGATCAGGGACATCAGCTGCGCGTCGACCTGGCCGAACGTGCGCGCCGCGTCGCCCGCGGCACGGCGCGTGGAGTCGCCCGCCTCGGCGGCGGCGCGGCCCGCCCCGGTCAACTCGCCGCGCGCGGACAGCGCGCCTTGCCCCGTGGAGTAGCCCGAGGTGTGGCGGCTGTGCGCCGGTGCGCCCTGCACCGTGCGCAGCGTCAGGCTCAGCGGCTGCAGCCCGCTGTTGCGCAGGTCGGCGATGACCTCGCCGTACACGCGCGGCATCGTCGTGGCCAGGCTGCGCCCGATCTCGGTGACCACCGTCTTGCGCACGTCGGCGCGCTCGGACACGCTGTCGGCGGCGTGCACCAGCGCCTTGCAGATCAGCTCGGGGCGCAGCGGGTTGCGGTCGCGGTCGGGGTTGTCGAGTTGCAGCAGCGATCCCATGTACGCGTCGAGCTCGCGCAGCTCCCATTCGCAGCCGTGGCGGATGGACTGCGCGATGCGGTCGGCGCGCACCTGCGCCTCGACCTCGTCGTCGCCGACCAGGCTCAGCGTGTCCCAGCCGAGCGCGCTGGCGGGCCGCGGCGGCGCGCCGCCGTCGGCGCGGCCGAACTCGCGCTGGATCTGCTCGTTGAGCTTCTCGCCGAAGGCGAACTCGAACGACGCGAGGTTGCGGTTCAGGTCGAACTGCGCCGTGAGCAGCGCGTCGCGCTCGGCAGCGTCGTGCGACGACAGCGCGGAGATGCCCAGGCTCTCGGTGCAGCGCTCGCCGACCTCGCGCGCGGCGCGGTGCACGCGCTTGAGCGCCGACTGGAAGGCGGCCTGGGTGCGGGGCAGGGGCGGGTTCATCGCAGGGCGGACTCGGCGTCACCGCGCCCGGCGCGGAACTCGCCCGGGCGGTGGTTGCAACGCTTATCGACCGGTCCGCCGAAGAACTTCAGGCCCACCGGACCGCCCGGTGCCGTCTTATTTGCGCAACGCGTCGCGGATTTCGCGCAGCAGCTTGACGTCCTCGGGCGTTTCGGCCGGTGCCGGCGGGGGCGTCGGGGCCTCGCGCTTGAGGCGGTTGATCTGCTTGACCATCACGAAGATGATGAACGCGAGGATGACGAAGTTCAGCGCGACGGTGATGAAGTTGCCGTACGCGAACAGCGGCACGCCCGCCTTGGTCAGTGCCTCGTAGGTCATCGGGCCGGCGAAGTCCTTCGGCGGGTCGGCGAGCATCACGAAGTAGTTCGAGAAGTCCAGGCCGCCGAAGATGCGCCCGACGATCGGCATGATCAGGTCCTTGACGATCGAGTCGACGATCTTGCCGAACGCGGCACCGATGATCACGCCGACCGCCAGGTCGATCACGTTGCCCTTGACGGCAAACTCCTTGAACTCGGAAACGATGCTCACGGGGGGGCCTCCTGCTCGGGTTGTGGCGCGCCGCCGCGGCTGCGGCGAGCGTCGATGCCAGTATCGCGCCAATCCGGCGCGCGCCGCGACGCGCCGGCGAGCCCCGGGGCGCGCGGGGGGCTCCGCTAGAATGCCCGGTTGACTCTCGAGCAAACGCGGCCGCGCCGCGGTTGCTCCGCACCCCGAGGTGGGCGGGCTGGGCCCGGCCCGGCCTCGGGGGCGCGCAGATCATCGACGTTCCACTCGAGGAAACCATGAACCAGCCCGAAGTCGACAAGGAGCGCCGCACGTGGGTGGCGATCGCCTGCGGCGCCGGTGCGGTCGGCGGCATCGCCACGGCCGTTCCGTTCGTCGCCTCGTTCACCCCGTCGGAGCGCGCGCGCGCCGCCGGCGCCGCGGTCGAGGTCGACATCTCGGGCCTGCGCCCGGGCGAGAAGCTCACCGTCGAGTGGCGCGGCAAGCCGGTGTGGATCGTGCGGCGCACGCCCGAGCAGCTCGAGTCGCTCAAGCACACCGAGTCGCAGGTCGCCGACCCGAACTCGCAGCGCACCGCCTATCCGACGCCCGAGTACGCGAGGAACCAGCACCGCTCGATCAAGCCCGAGGTGCTGGTCGCCGTGGGCATCTGCTCGCACCTCGGCTGCTCGCCCGTCGACAAGTTCGCCCCCGGCGCGCAGCCGTCGCTGCCCGACGACTGGGCCGGCGGCTTCCTGTGCCCGTGCCACGGGTCGACCTTCGACATCGCCGGGCGCGTGTTCAAGAACAAGCCCGCGCCCGACAACCTCGAGGTGCCGCCGCACAAGTACCTGTCCGACAACAGGCTGCTCATCGGCGAGGACAAGGCCTGATCTCCAGGCGGCACGAGGAATCAGGAGAACGCAATGGCTGAATGGAAAGACGCACCCGCCGACGCGCCGGCGCTGCACAAGGCCACGGTGTGGCTGGAGAACCGGTTTCCGACCGCCTTCGCCGAGTACAAGAAGCACCTCAGCGAGTACTACGCGCCGAAGAACTTCAACTTCTGGTACTTCTTCGGCTCGCTGGCGCTGCTGGTGCTGGTGATCCAGATCGTCACCGGCATCTTCCTCGTGATGCACTACAAGCCCGACGCGAACCTGGCGTTCGCCTCGGTCGAGTACATCATGCGCGACGTGCCTGGCGGCTGGATCATCCGCTACATGCACTCCACCGGCGCGAGCGCGTTCTTCATCGTCGTCTACCTGCACATGTTCCGCGGGCTGCTGTACGGCTCGTACCGCAAGCCGCGCGAGCTGGTGTGGATCTTCGGCTGCGCGATCTTCCTGTGCCTGATGGCCGAGGCCTTCTTCGGCTACCTGCTGCCGTGGGGCCAGATGAGCTACTGGGGCGCGCAGGTGATCGTGAACCTGTTCGCCGCGGTGCCGTTCGTCGGCGAGGACCTCGCGCTGCTGATCCGTGGCGACTACGTGGTCAGCGACGCGACGCTGAACCGCTTCTTCAGCTTCCACGTCATCGCGATTCCGCTGGTGCTGCTGGGGCTGGTCGTCGCGCACCTGCTCGCGCTGCACGACGTCGGCTCGAACAACCCCGACGGCGTCGAGATCAAGGCCAAGAAGGACGCCTCGGGCAAGCCGCTGGACGGCATCCCGTTCCACCCGTACTACACGGTGCACGACATCCTCGGCGTGTCGGTGTTCCTGATGATCTTCACCGCGATCATCTTCTTCGCGCCGGAGATGGGCGGCTACTTCCTCGAGTACAACAACTTCATCCCGGCCGACCCGCTGAAGACGCCGCCGCACATCGCGCCGGTGTGGTACTTCACGCCGTACTACTCGATGCTGCGCGCGACCACCGACGTGTTCGTCAACGTGCTGGTGGTGGTGGCGGCGCTCGGGGCGCTGCTGGCGGTGATCGCCGGCGGCCTGTCGGGCAAGGGCAAGCTGGCCGTCGTCGTCGCCGCGGTGGTGTCGATCGCGCTGCTCAAGACCTTCGACGCCAAGTTCTGGGGCGTGGTGGTGATGGGCGGCGCGGTGATCATCCTGTTCTTCCTGCCCTGGCTCGACCGCAGCCCGGCCAAGTCGATCCGCTACCGCCCGACCTGGCACAGGTACATGTACGCGGTGTTCGTCGTGTTCTTCGTCGTGCTCGGCTACCTCGGCATCCAGCCGCCGTCGGACCTGGGCACGCTGGTGGCGCAGATCGGCACGCTGTTCTACTTCGCGTTCTTCCTGCTGATGCCCTGGTGGAGCCGCATCGGCGAGTTCAAGCCGGTGCCCGAACGCGTCGTGTTCAAGGCGCACTGAGGCGGTCGACGGAGCAAACGAGATGAAGAAACTGATCCTGTCGCTGCTGGCCTCGCTGGCCTTCGTCACCGGCGCGCACGCGGCTGCGGGCGGCATCGCCTGGGACCGCTTCCCGACGCAGAAGTCGACCGACCTGGCCGCGCTGCAGAACGGCGCCAAGATGTTCGCCAACTACTGCCTGAACTGCCATTCGGCGGCATTCATGCGCTACAACCGCCTGCGCGACATCGGCCTGACCGAGGAGCAGATCAAGGGCAACCTGATGTTCGCCACCGACAAGGTCGGCGACCTGATGCAGGTCTCGCTCAATCCACGCGACGCGAAGGCCTGGTTCGGCGCGGTGCCGCCCGACCTGACGGTGATCGCGCGCTCGCGCTCGGCCGCCGGCATGGGCAGCGGCGCCGACTACCTGTACACCTACCTGCGCACCTACTACCGCGACGACACCAAGATCACCGGGTGGAACAACCTGGTGTTCCCCAGCGTGGGCATGCCGCACGTGCTGTGGGAACTGCAGGGCGAGCGCCGCCCGGTGTTCGACAAGCGCACCGAGCACGGCCACGAGGTCGAGGTGTTCACCGGCCGCTGGGAGCAGGTCAGGCCCGGCACGATGACCCCGCTGCAGTACGACGAGGCGGTCGGCGACCTGGTGGCATTCCTGCACTGGATGGGCGAGCCGATGCGCGGCGACCGCGTGCGCATCGGCGTGTTCGTGCTCGTGTTCCTCGCCGTGTTCACGGTGATCGCGTGGCGCCTGAATGCCGCCTACTGGAAGAACATCAAGTAGATGAACGCCGCCGCCGGCGCGCGCGCCGCGGCCACAGCGCAGCACGGCGCACCGCGCCTGCTGCGCATCGTGCTTTGTGGCGCCGCACCGAGACGGCGGCGCCGATGAACCGAAGGATCCCGCCGCCATGATGGTGCTCTACTCCGGAACCACCTGCCCCTATTCGCACCGCTGCCGCTTCGTGCTGTTCGAGAAGGGCATGGACTTCGAGATCCGCGACGTCG